>JALORT010000178.1 GCA_025458755.1 Methylotetracoccus sp. | reverse complement strand
CAGTAATAACTTGCTCAAGAGCGGCTACGCGTGGCTGCTCGGTGCAGGACGAACCCAGCGTCTCGCCAGCCTGCTGTTGTTGATCATGGCCGCCTTAACGCTGATGTATGGAGTTTGGGGGATGTAAGGGCAAGGCCGCGTTGTTCACCGGCGCAGGCGTGAGAGGTGGTGCAGGTTCGTTTGAACGACCTGAGTCTGTATCACCCGCGGCAGTACGGCGGTTGCTGCTGTCGTTGCGGCCGTGGGAGGAACTCGACTCCTGATGAGTCCCCTGTTGGCCTTAACACCCGCGCCACTCCGGCCGCGACCGCTCGGACCTGCGACACCCCGGCTTTCGCCAGCTCTGGTTCCTGGCCAGCAAATAGCAGCGGTGCGCTTCATCCATCGGGGACTCCCGTCGTTTCAGTTTCGTTCCCGCAATTTCAGCTCTCCCGTTCCCATCGTTCGCAGCTCCCGTGAGGCTTTTTCACAGCCTCTGAGACGGTGATCGTGGGTGAAGCTATCTTCCAGCCTCTGAAATTCCATCGGTGCAAGCCAACACTTTGCCTCGCTCAACGTCGCCATGGCGTGAGCACGAAGATCACCGACCTCGCCCGCGTCCACCTGCCCGGAAAGCAGTTCTTCGACATAGGTCCGAAGCCAGTGGCCCGGTGCCTGACCAAAGTGCCGGGCCAAGACGGCCATCCCCTCCAATGCCACGGTTCGACGTGACCGCCTTGTGATACAGGACTCGTGCAAACGGGAGCAGGCGAGCACCGAGTCCACGAAACCTATTCTGTCGCAAAAACTCAAAAAAGCTCTGACCCAGTAATCAAAGTCGAAGGCGGTCTTAAGTTCTTCATCCAGCGAACCCAGCAGAAGGTACATCGTTCGCCGAAAAAAGACCGTGGGCTGGCAAATGAAACACCCGGCGTTGAAGCTTTCGGCGGGCGTGGAAGGCGGCAGAGTAGGGTAGCTGCCTAGAACGTTTCCCTCGGCATCGATGTGGCGTCCGTGCCCGTAAACCATCAGCCAAGACGGTTCGGCCCGCAGCGCCCCGACGGCGGAGCGCACCGCGCCGGGGGCATAGAGATCATCGGCATTCAGCCAACCGATGATTGTGCCGCGTACCCGCCCCAGCGCTCGGTTCACCGCATTCGCCGGGCCGCCATCCTTTTCAGAGAACCAGACCAGGCGCTGGTCCGCGACTTGTAGCTGCCTGAGAACCGTCACGGTGCCGTCGCGGGAACCGCCGTCGGCAACGACCAATTCGATGTGCGGATAGTCCTGCGCGAGCACACTCTCGATTGCTGCTCCGATGAAGGTGCATTGATTCAACGAGGGCATGACGACCGAAACCAGGCAGGTCAAACGTTTACTCCGTCACACAGGTTCACAATCTCGATGGAAGGCCTCGCGGGTCCCGTTGTTTCAAGGTGCATGGATCAGCGGCATGAACCCGTCTTGTCCGTGCCGATCGCTCGGCTGCCCGATGAAACGGCTGGCGCGGTCGGCGCGCACCGCGCCAGCCGCTGGGGCGAAGGGATCGCCTAGAGCCAGTGTAGCATCCGGAAATCGGCCGGAGGCGGCTCATGCCGGTCGCATACGAGTCGCGCGCGGCTGAGACGGCGGGTTCGAGTCAACTCTGCCGGCTGGCCTCAGAGCTGGTGAACTTGGCGCGCCGCGTGCGCTTCAGCGGTGGTAGTCAGGGCGGCTGTTCACCGGGCCCGACTATTCTTTAGAATACGGCGGGAACGTCAAGCCACCTCTCGGAACACGGCATGGCGCTGACGACTGGAATCAGCAAGCTGCGCGGGGTCTCGAGCGCACGGTAAGGGCGGATTCCATGTGCCGAGCCTGGATGCGCCAAAATAAACCCAGAGCGTTACCGGGATGACCAGTTTGGCGATCCGCGCGCCCTGAGCGCGTTCCAACTCTGCTAACCGTGGTTCCAAGGCTAACGGCACGCACTACGGCCAAATTCAACAATCTCGCGGTCCGATGAAACCGGCAAAACGCCTAACGAGGGTCACCGACAGATCAAGCCGCCGCGCATGTCAGCAGGCGGAGCCACAGCGATGCGCCTGAACGAAGCGGAGGCAGCGGCGGCGGCAGGCAGGGTCGCCGATGCGGTCGTGCTGCTGACCGATGCCGTTGCAGAACGCCCCGATCACGTCAACGCATTACGAATGTTGGCGGGACTTTACCGCAAGCTCGGTGACCGGACCGGGGCTCTGGGCTGCTACCGCAGCATATTGAACTTAACCCCGGAGAACTATACGGCTCAGCTCGATGTAGCGACGGAATGTTCCGCCTTGGGGCTTTATGAGGAAGCGCGGCCTCTCTATGAATCCATCCTGAGGGACCGCCCCGACGACTTAGGCGTCAGGCGCTCTCTGGCCAGTCTGGCCCGTCGTCTGGGCGACCGGGAGGCGGCCTTGTCGCAATTCCAGTGCCTGGCGGATCTGATGCCCGGGGACGTGTCGGTCCGTCTCGATATCGCCGCAGACCTTGCAGCCCTCGATCGAGTGGGCGATGCCATCGCGCAGTATCATGCCGTCCTCGAGGCCGATCCGAACAATGTGTCTGCACTGAAGCAGTTGGGGCTGCTCGAAAGAAAACGCCACGACCGCAGCGCGTCGCTAGCGTCGTTTCGGATGGCCGTCGAGCTTGCTCCGGGTGACGTCAACGCCAGAATGGAACTCGCTGCGGAACTGGTGGCACAGGGGAGTGCTGACGAAGGCAGGGGTCATTACGAGCAGATCTTGGCCGAGATGCCGGAGTACGCGCCCGCACACCGAGCTTTGGGGCTTCTCGCACGCTCACAGGGCGATCGGGCCGCGGCGATGAGCCACTTCGAAGCGGCACTGCGCTGCAGCGGTGAAAACGCCGGCCTGCAGGTGGACATCGCGACCGAACTCGCCGCCCTCGGCCGCCTGTCGGAGGCAGTAAGTCGATTCGAGACGGCCATGACCCTCGATCCGGAGCATGTCGGGGCCCGCCGCGGTCTCGCCGGTGTCTTCCGGCGGTTCGGAGATCGCACCGCGGCATTGGCGCAGTTTGAACTGGCGCTCGCGCGGCGGCCGGAGGATCCAGGCCTCCTTTTGGACTGCGCCCATGAGCTGGCAGCGCTGCAGCGTCCGGCCGAAGCGCTCCCGCTGGTGAGAGCCGCCCTGTCGGTGCAGCCCGGATTCGTAGCGGCACTGATGCTGGAAGGCAGACTGCACCGATCCCTCGGCAATCCGGCTCTGGCGCTCGCGTCATTCGAGGCGGCGTCCAGCGCAGCACCTGGCGAAGTCGCGCCGCTGCTCGATGCGTCGCAGGCCGCGGAGGCATTGGGGGACGCCGGACGAGCCTTTGCGGCCTTGGAGTCAGCGTTGGCCCTCGATCGCGGCGATCCCGCCGTATTGGCCCGATGCGCCGCACTCGCTCGGAAGAGCGGCGACATCGGCAGCGCGCTCGACTATGCGAAGCGGGCAGTGGCAGCCGCTCTCGACCGCGGCATGCACCAACTTCCCGGTCTCGATGTCCTTCAGAGCCTCGGGGCGCCGGCGGCAGTCGATGATGTTTTTGACCGAGCGTTCGCGCGATGGGGACGAGAGCCGTCCCTCGTGCTGAGACTGGGTGAACACCGCCTTTGTCAGGGCCGAGTGCGCGAGGCATGCGTGCTGGCTGAGGAACTCAGGGCCACCGACGGCCAGCGTTTCGAGTCCCAAAGCCTCGGCGTTCGAGCCTCGGTGGCCTGCGGCGATTTTGGCAGGGCTCGCGAGCAACTCCAACGTGTTTTCGCCGTCCCAGACGGCGATGCCCGCGCCCATCTCCTGGCGGCGCAGTTGGCGGAAGCCGAATGGGATGCCGCCGCAGCGCTTGCGGCGGCTCAACGTGCCTTGGCCCTGGATGCTGATTGTCTCGCTGCGCACAAGGATGCCGCCCGCTACGCCCTGTTGCTGCTTGACACGGATCGTGCCGAAACGCACTTGAATGAGGTGTTGCGGCTCATGCCGCCGCATACGAAGCGCAGAGGCTATTCCGACAAGGCCTTGCTAGGACTCACGCGCACGCTTCTGGTCGACTATATCGTGAATCCTTCCGCACTCTCGCGCCTTTGCGCCATTCCGGAGTCGGATATCCGGTCACTCCTCGAACTCATTCGTCACGAGCCCGGCTATACGGCTGCCGCCATCACGCTACTCGTTCGGCTGCGGCGGGCTGGGCTGCTGTCCGCCGGAGGAGGGGCGGACCGGAGCGGACAGTCTGACCAAAGCAGTATCCCGCGGCGCATCGTGCAGTACTGGGATGCGGCGGACGCACCTCCCGATGTGTCGGAACTCGTTGCGTCCTGGCGCAAGGCCCATCCCGCATGGGAACACCGGCTGTTCAGCGATGCCAGTGCACTGACCTTCTTGCAGCAGAACTTTCCACAATCCGTGGTGCGGGCTTACCGCGCGGCCGGCCATGCTTCGCAGAAAGCGGATCTGTTCCGTCTCGCCTATCTGGTGAAGCACGGCGGATATTATGCCGATGCCGATGATCTCTGCCTTGCGCCCATACCCACCTTCGTTCCCGCTGCAACGGAGATCGTCCTAGCCCAGGAATACTGGGGATCAGTGGGCAATAATTTTCTCGGCGCGGTCGCGAGGCATCCCATCCTGGAATCCGCGTTGTCGCAGTGCGTCGAGACGCTGCTCGAAGACAGCCTCGACAACATCTGGTTGGCCTCCGGTCCGGGGCTGGTGACCCGATGCCTCGCCGCCTGGATCGCCCGGACGGAGGAAGACTTCAGCGCCGCCCTGAAGGGACTCCTCGTTCTCGACCGGCATCAGACGGCCGATCGGTTTGGCGCGCTGCAGCCCCTTGCTTACAAAAGTACGGGCCAGCACTGGACGGCCACGGCGTCCCGCCGTCTGTCAGCGGCTGAGCTGCGCGAGCCGGTTTAGGGCAGAATTCGCCGGTGATGTATCACGAGCCGGGTCGCCCCTGCCGGCACGGCGGTCGGGCGGCGGGAGCCGCGAATAGTGCGAGTCGCGACGGCTCCGGTCAGTCTCAAATGAGATGAGCCACCCTCAGCAGGACCCCGGTCAGCAGGGTGGTCTGGAGAACCCCGACCGCCACCATCCAGCGAATCAGTTCGGCCTTTGACTCCGCCAGCTTGACCTCGGTTGCTTTGATCTCCGTCCGCAGGCCATTCTCGACGCCATTGACCTCCAGACGAAGTTGCTCGATCTCCCGGCGGACTTGCTCTATCTCCTTCTGCAGCCGCAGTTCCGTTTCACGCAATTGGCCTTGCGTCGCCACGTCGGTCAACGGCGGCAAGCGGTCCTCCAATGGCTCGAACGCGGCAGCAATGACACGGGCGCGACTCTTGTCGTCCTGAGC
>JALORT010000177.1 GCA_025458755.1 Methylotetracoccus sp. | reverse complement strand
AGAGAGAGAAATTGGCGGAAATCGGGCTCTAAACGGGCCAAAGCAGGAAGCGACGGTCAAGAGACCAATGCGCGGAACCGCGCAAACACTTGGGGGTTCAGAGGGAGTCGGAGCGAACCTGAAAATGGTTCGTAGAAGTACGATTGGTGGCCAGGGACGGAATCGAACCGCCGACACGGGGATTTTCAGTCCCCTGCTCTACCGACTGAGCTACCTGGCCTACTTAAAATGAACGCGCATTAAATAGCGAAACGCGCCTTTCGTCAAGAACTGTGCAGGACCGCGAGCCACAATGAGCACGACGGCGGCGAGGGGCGCTGCTTCGTGGGGATCTTTGCCTCATCAACGATCGCCGCGAGAGACGGCACGGTGGCCGATATCGCGCCGGTAGTAGCAGCCGTTCCAGTCGATTCCGCTGGCGCGCGCATAGGCTTTTTGCTGAGCCTCGGCGACGGTTCCGCCGAGGGCGCAGACGCACAGCACGCGTCCGCCGTCGGTGAGCACTCGGTCGCCGTCGCGGCGCGTTCCGGCGTGGAAGACCTTGGTGCCACGGTCGTCATTGCGTTCTAAGCCGGAAATGACGTCGCCTTTGCGGTAGTCGAAAGGGTAGCCGCCGGCGACCAGCACCACCCCCAACGCCGGGCGTGGATCCCACTCGGGTTGGGTGCGATCGAGCCGACCCTCCAGCGCCGCCAGACACAGTTCCGGGAGGTCGCTGCGCAGCCGCATCATGATCGGCTGGGTTTCGGGATCGCCCAAGCGGCAGTTGAATTCCAACACTTTGGGTTTACCGTTCGGGCTGATCATCACACCGGCGTAAAGAAAGCCGGTATAAGGCAAGCCTTCCGCCGCCATGCCGGCCAGCGTCGGACGGATGACTTGATCCATGATCTGTCGATGGACCTCTGGCGTCACAACCGGAGCCGGTGAGTAGGCCCCCATGCCGCCAGTGTTGGGGCCGAGATCGCCGTCATCGCGCGCCTTGTGATCCTGCGAGCTGGCCATCGCCAGAGCATGCCGTCCATCCGCCATCACGATGAAGCTCGCCTCCTCGCCGCGCAGGTACTCCTCGACCACCACGCGATGCCCCGCGGCGCCGAACGCATTGCCCGACAGCATGTCGCGGACCGCATCGACCGCTTCGCGCTCGGTCTGGGCAACTACTACGCCTTTCCCGGCAGCGAGGCCGTCGGCCTTGACGACAATCGGCGCGCCTTGTTCGCGTATATAGGCTTCCGCATCGGAGGCAACTTCGAAACTGCGGTAGGCGGCGGTGGGAATCCGGTGCCGGAGCAAGAAATCCTTGCAGAATGACTTGGAGCCTTCCAGTTGCGCCGCAAGCCGCGTCGGTCCGAAGCACCGCAAGCCGCTGGCGGTGAAGTCGTCGACGATGCCTTTGACCAGCGGTCCTTCCGGTCCGACGACGGTCAGGTCCACCTGCTCCTCCAGCGCGAAGCGTTTCAGAGCGGCGATGTCCTCCGCCGCGATGGGCAGATTTTCGACTTTAGCTTCCAGCGCGGTTCCGGCGTTGCCCGGAGCGACGAAGACGCGGGTGACGGTTGGCGATTGCGCGGACTTCCAGGCGAGGGCATGCTCGCGGCCGCCGCCGCCGACGATGAGAACCTTCATGGGATGGTTATTCTGTTGAACACAACGAGAGGTTGCAGGATTATAGGCGAGGGCGGGACAGGGATGAACTGCCCGCCGTCACTTCGGCTTGAAGCGGATCACGTGATGGCGCGGACTCAAGTTGATTTCGTCGAACACGCAGCCAGGGCGCGACGCCAGCACGGTGAGTACCGCCGCGGCGATATCATCGGCCAGCAGGTGTTGCTCGGCGTTCTCTCCCGGAGCGAAGTCCAGCTGGTCGAAAAATGGAGTCGCCACCATGCCGGGATTGATCAGCGTGACGCGCACACCGCTCTTGGCGCATTCCTCGCGCAGCGCCTGCGCCATGCCGCGCAGCGCGAATTTGCTGGCACAGTAGACGGCGCCTTTGCGGCTGCCCTTCAACGCGGCTTCCGATCCGATGACGATCAGGTCGCCGCGGCGTTGCCGTTTCAACAGCGGCAGAAAAGCGCGGGCCACATAGGCCTGGCTGGTGAAATTGAGGTCCATCACGGCACGGATCTCACCGTAGGCAAATTCCTCGAGCGAACCGAACTGCCCGCGCCCGGCCGAGAGGATGACGGTGTCGACCGCGGCGTGCTCTTTCGCCAGCCGCGTCAATTGCGCAGGGAGCCGATCGAGATCGGACAAATCGAGGACCACCGGTTTGAAGTAAACGGGTTCCGCATCGAACCCGCCGAAGTGGCGTCCGATGCCGATCACGGTCCAGTGTGCCGCCACCAGCCGCTCGGCGATGCACCGGCCGATACCGGAGCTGGCGCCGGTAATCAAAGCGGTTCTTACGTCCTGCACGGGAAAAACTTCTCGCCGGGGACATACTTGAGTATTTCCGTGCGGCAGAAGTCCAGCAGCGCCTGCTCGAGCTCCCGACGATACGAGACCATCCCCTGTTGCGAATCCAACGGACCGGCGAACAGCCGCTCCTCCGGATACAGACTGCTCATCCGGCGGAAGAAGGCCTCCGGCAGACGGAACGCGCCGAGGCTGACCGAGTGCAGACGCGCGACCTCGAGCTGACTGAACACCTGTTCGAACAGCGCCCGATACTGCGTTTGCCAATCCGTCTGAAAAATCACCGGGTCGAAACGCAGTCCGACCGACCAGCCGCGATCCTGCAGCCGCCGCGCCGCCGCGAGCCGTTTCGCCGGCGCCGGCGTCTTGTCTTCCACGGCCGCCGCGGTGGCTTCCGGGGTGAAGCTGAAGGCGACAACCACGTTTGGAACAGGTTGCATGGCGAGCAGCGTTCGGATCTGGGTGCTCTTGGTACGGAGTTCGATCCAGGCATCGGGCAGATCGCGGAACAGCGACAGAAACGATTCCGCGAAGCGGCTGACGGGTTCCAGCGCCAAGCTGTCACAGTCGTAGCCGGAAAAGAAATGTGTTTGCTCTCCCGGCGACTCTGCAGCCAACCGGCGAATCTCATCGTGGAAGTCCTCGTAATTGACGAACAGCAGGTAATTCGCCGACTGATACATGCCCTGCAGAAAGCAATAGCGGCAGTCGTACAGGCAGTTCAGCAGGTGCGAGAAGTAATAGTTGCGCATCGCGCCGATACCATAACCGGCCGGGGCCGGCAGCACGAAATTTTTGAATTTCTCAGCCAGGATCAGCGCCGGCCGATGCTTCTGCAACCGAAAATTTTGCGCCTTCGGATTAAATACCTCGCCGTAGCGCTCGCAGCCGATCACGCGGGCGGCGGGAAAACGGCCCAGGATCTGCCGGACACGCGGATGACCGCGCACAGACTGCTCCACGTAGATCGTGTCAATCACGGCGCCGGAGGGAGGTGGACCGGCAGCGCCGCAATGAGCCCATCCAACCACGCCAGAACTTGCCGGCTGCGCTCGAGGTTCGGCGGGTCGGGCAACACACGGTCGCCGCTCGACACCCGCCAGCGGCGCAGCAGCTTTTCGAGCTGCAGCCGCTGCTGCGCCGTGAAATGCCACCGTGCCGTCCAAGGGGCGGTATCGACCTCGGGCAAGGGGGTCAGCTCCGCAGCCAGGTGACGCAAGGCCTGCTTGGTGTGCAGAATGATGCCGATGGCTCCTTCAACATAAGCGGAAACCCGCGACGGGTCGATGTCCCAAATGACGCTCTCGCGGTTGTCAGAAATCACTTTGATGCAATGGACCAATTCGCCGGTCGAGAAGCGGCAGGCGCTCTCGGCGAAGGCCGAGGCTTCCATGTCATACAGGCAATCCAGCGCGTATTCGGTTTCCGGCTGTGCTACGGTGCGGATCTCGGCACTCGGGCAGTGCGTACGAAAACAGATTCCTGGATACCAGCGGCGACCGGTCTCCGCGTCGGTGATCTTGTGACCGATCCACGCGCTGCCCAGTGGCGCTGCGTGGTGCCCTGCCACGCCGATGTTCAGCCAGACGCTGTTCCTGCGCTTCCCGTAAAGCACCTGAGTGTAGCCGATCGCATTCGCCGTCGCCGCTTTGCCGATGCCGCTGACGGTCAGGCTGATGCCTTCCTTCTCGAAGATCGCGAAGGCATCGTCCCCGGGCCGGCGTTTCAGACGGTAGTGGGACACCAACGGCTTGGCCTCCGCCGGAAGTGCGACGATGAAGTGGACGAAACCGCCGTTACAGCCCGACATGCGATTCACCGAGGGCGGCATAGTGTTCCGCCTCGGCATGCCGGCCGCGCTTGCGGGCGCCGGAAGCGACGATCCGGGCCTTCGCGGCCAGTGTGATGGCTGCTGCACGCCGATCCGTCGCCGACAACTGATCGGAGGCGAGTATTTTCTGCAGGGCTCGGACGCGGAACCGATCCATACCCCAGTGACGCCGGGAAAGCTGATCCTCGTGACCGCCGTGCTTGACGATCAGCGGCTCCTTGATGAACAGCACCGGATAACGCGCGGTGATCCGCAGCCACAGGTCGTAGTCCTCGCAGGCGGGCAGGGATTCGTCGAACAGGCCGACGGCATCGAATACGGTTCGGTGCAGCACAATCGAGGAAGGCGACATCGCGCACAGCGGCAGGCAGCGCTGAAAAATCCATCCGCCCGCTTTCGCATGCTTCTTCATCGGGTTCACGCGGACACCTCGTCGGACCCAGATTTCTTCGGTATGGCAGACCCGACTCTGCGGCTGTCGGATCAGCTCCCGGAATTGGGTCTCCAGTTTTTCGGGACGCCATTCATCGTCGGAGTCCAGCAGTGCGATCCACTCCCTGGCAGCGATTTCGATTCCACGATTGCGCGCGGCGCTGACGCCCTGATTTTCCTGGTGTACATAGTGTACGAATGGAAACGCCTCCCGGATCATCGCGGCGGTCTCGTCGGTGGAACCGTCATCGACGACAATGACCTCCGCAGGGACCAACGTCTGTACGCGCACGGAGTTCAGCGCGCGGGCCAGCAGCCGAGCCCGATTGTAGGTAGGAATGACCACTGTCACGGGAAGTGACCGAGCCGCCGTGACTGCGGCGCGCTCGCCGCCGGCAAGGGATGCAGCGTTCATATGGCTGGAAGCAGCTAGTCCGATTGTTCCGGTCATGCAGATCGCATAAAGTAGGCGCACGCTAATGTCAATGCAACACAGTCATGAGCAACTTCCCTTTCGATGCGCGCCGCCCGCAAACCAGCAAAATGGTTGAGGAACTGATGCAGGAACGCCAGCAAGTGTGGGCCATGTACTGCCAGTTGGGTGATATGAAGCCGTACGTCGCGGCTCCGTCTCTGACAGAAGCCGTCGAGCGAGCGCTTCTGTCAACTGCTGATCGACTACATCTCGCTCGGGCATTTTGGCGTCTACCGCCGCATTATCGATGGCACCGAGCGCCGCGTGCAGGCGATCGCCACCGCCGAGCAGGTCTATGCGGCGATCGAGGATGCTACCGATGTCGCGTTGGCGTTCAACGACAAATACGAGCAGTTGGACGCGCACCAGTTGCAAAGCGAGCTGGAGGACGATCTCGCGCGGCTCGGCGAAGCGCTTACGACGCGTTTTGATCTGGAAGATCGTTTGATGACCAGCCTGCTCGCCTAGGCGGCGGCAAAGCTCTGGAGCAAATTCCGGTGCGCCGCGCCCCATGAAATTCTGCTCGTCTTGCGGTTCGCTGCTGCGTCAGGGTATCCCGGCAGGCGACGATCGCCTCCGCCACATTTGTGATGCCTGCGATACGGTTCACTATCAAAACCCCAAGCTGATTGCCGGCTGTATACCGGTCTGGCAAGGCCGCATCCTGCTGTGCAAACGTGCGATCGAACCGCGAAAGGGGTTCTGGACCCTGCCC
>JALORT010000176.1 GCA_025458755.1 Methylotetracoccus sp. | reverse complement strand
GCTGGCGCAGGCGGCCCAGGAACTGAGCGACGGAGTTGCCGCCAACCTGCTGGTCAAGCGCCTGGGCGGACCGGCCGCCGTCACCGCGAAGATCCGCGAAATGGGCGACCCGGTAACCCGTCTCGACCGCTACGAACCGGATCTGGGCCTGGTACTTTCCGCCGACCTTCGCGATACCACCTCGCCCCTTGCGATGGCGCAGCTCGTTCAGCGGATCACAACCGGTGACCTCTTGAAAAGTGGTTCGCGGGAGCACCTGCTCCTGTGGATGCAAAGCACAGGCACCGGCCCCAATCGGCTGCGCGCCGGCCTGCCTTCCGAGTGGCGTACGGGGAACAAGACCGGAACCGGACGAGCGGAAGGAACGACCAACAAGTGCAATGACGTCGCAATCACTTTTCCGCCCGGCATGCCACCAATCATCATCGCCGCGTATTTCGACAGCGGCGAGTACACCGCGCAGACCGAGCGTCGGCACGAGGACGTCCGCGCTGAAGTGGGAAGGATCGCCGCTCAATGGGCAGTCAGCTAGTTGCGCTAGAGACTCAACCGAAGCCAAGCCTCGACGATTGGTGCCTGACGCCTCGTAGCAGCAATCCAGACGATGGTGCTGCAGTGGTTCGGTAAGCGTCCGGTGATCCCTTCTTGAGGCCGGAGGCGTCGGTGGTGCGGGTGGCGATGTCGCACGGCATCAACGCGAACGTGGTGCACCGCTGGCGGCAACTGGTCCGCGAGGGCGGCTCGACGCTGGTGAAGATGCCGATGGCGACAGCCCTGGCAACTGCCGGTGACGGGTTGGTGCCGGTCTCGATCGTGGATCCGCCGGCCAATCGCAGCAATCCGTCTCTGCGCGAACCGAGTCTCGATCGCGCAGTGGCCCGACGTCGGGGCGTATTTCATGGTCAGCCATAGCCTTCAGGCGCCGACATGGTCTTGATGTACGGCCGGGGCGTGTGACACTTGGAATCCGTCGCACGGGTGCGTTACGCTCCGTTTCGCGTCGCCGATCTGGGCTGTTTCACGGTCTCCTTTTCAGGGGCTTTGGCAGAGGTCGGATCGCCCGTCACCGGTAGCTCGAGCCCATCGCGGCGTTCCCGGACGTGCGATCACCAGCAGTGGGTGAAAGCGATGAGCAGAACGTTCGAGCGGTTCTCAATCTTGCTGGCGTTCGCAGGGCTGGCGTCGGCGCTGTCAGTGTCTGGCACGATCGCATCTGCTGCGGTTACCGGGCCCGTGGGAATCAGCGCCACGCCGGTCGAATTGCGGGAGATCATCAAGGAGGCCTACATCTATGGCTTCCCGATGGTGGACAGCTACCGCATCCAGTATTCCTATTTCGTCGACTCGGACCATCCGGAATACAAGGGCGCGTGGAACGAGGTTCACAATGTAGCCCGGGTTTTCACGCCGCAAGACAAAGCGATCCAGACCCCTAACTCGGATACACCCTACAGCTTTCTCGGCGCGGACCTTCGAGCCGAACCGCTGGTGATCAGCGTACCGGCGATCCGGGACCGCTATTACTCGCTGCAGTTCATCGACATGTTCACCCACAACTTTGCTTACGTGGGGAGTCGTGCGACCGGTAGCGATGCCGGCAACTATCTGCTCGCCGGTCCAAGGTGGCACGGCGAGGTGCCGAAGGGAGTCAAGTCCGTGATCCGCTCGGAGACGGACTTGGCATTCGTGCTTTACCGCACCCAACTGTTCGGCATGGACGACCTGGACGCGGTCAAGAAGATTCAATTGCAATACGGGGCCCAGACACTGTCCCGATTCGCCGGGACGCCGTCGCCGCCCACGCATACGGCGGAGTTCGTCCAGCCGCTTTCGGCCGAGGCGCAAAGATCCTCGCCGGAGTTCTTTGGCATCCTGAATTTCCTCTTGCAGTTCGCCCCGATCCATCCCAGCGAGACGGCGCTGATGGATCGGTTCGCCAAGGCCGGTATCGGTGCGGGCAAGCAATTCGTTGTCGCCGCGCTGACTCCCGAGCAACTCCGGGCGGTACAGGCGGGAATCGCCGATGCCTGGAATGCGTTCGCCAAGTACAAGGCTGAGCAGATCGACACCGGCAAGAAGAGCAGCGCCGATGGATTCGGTACCCGAGAGTTCCTCCATAACGATTACCTGGCCCGCATGTCCTCGGCAGTGCTCGGCATCTATGGCAACTCCAAGGAAGAGGCGCACTACCCGGTGTATTTCACCGATTCCGAAGGCAAGCCGCTCGACGGCGCTCGCGGCCGCTACACGGTGCGTTTCGAGCCGGGCAAGCTGCCACCGGTCAACTCGTTCTGGTCGCTGACCATGTATGAGCTGCCCGCCAGTCTCTTGACCGAAAATACGCTCAACCGCTACCTGATCAATTCGCCGATGGAACCGCAACTGGTCCGCGACGCGGACGGTGGCATCACGCTGTACGTCCAGCACGACTCTCCCGGAGAGAACAAGGAAGCCAACTGGCTGCCCGCGCCCAAGGGGCCCTTTTTCATGGTCATGCGCGAGTACTGGCCCAAGCCGGAAGCTCTGGACGGCACCTGGACGGCGCCGCCTGCAGTCCGCACGACCCAGTGAACCAGAAGCGGCAGCGAAAGGTTGCCGCGGGGTTCGCCCCACTCAACCGTCCGCAGGGATTTCAGCTGAGGCCAGACCTATGAAGCCGTTTCGCATCGTCCCTACGTCCATCTACGCTGCGCTGGTCGCAACTGTGGCCGGCTGTGGTGGCGCCGGTGATTCCGCACGGCAAGCTGCGACGCCAGTGGAGCCGGCACCGATTGGTGCCACCGCCAGCCCCCCGATGCTTTCTGGCGTCCCGGACCTCGGCAGCCCGGACCGATGGAAGAAGACCGCCGACGGCAGGATCGTCGTCACACCGGACAACTTCGTCCGCGCGGAATCCGACGTCTACATGGCGGCGCAGGTCCAGGATGGCGCGTTCGGCAAGTTCAAGCACACCCGCGAGCCCGCTCCGGTCGACCGGCAGCTGATCGTGCGACTCAACCGCGACACGATCTATTCGTCCGGTGTATTCGACCTCGACGCCGGCCCGGTCACCATCACGCTGCCTGACCCCGGTGAGCGATTCCTGTCCGCGCTGGTGATCAATGAGGACCATTACAACCCGAACGTCTTCTACGGCGGAGGCACCCACACGCTCTCGAAGGAAAGCGTCGGTACACGCTATGCCATGGTCGGTGTGCGCATCCTGGCCGACCCCAATGACCCGCGGGACATGAAGAAAGCGAACGCGTTGCAGGATGCCATTGTCGTCAGCCAACCCGGCGGTCCAGGCGTATTCCAGGTTCCCGAGTGGGACCCGATCAGTCAGAAAAAGGTCCGCGAGGCACTGATCGCGTTGTCCAATACTATCCCGGACCTGCGCTACGCCGCCGGCCCGGACAAGGCTTCCGTCGACCCGGTCAGGCGCATTGCCGCAGCCGCGTCAGGTTGGGGCCTGAACCCCGACAAGGATGCCATCTACCTGAACGTGTTCCCGGACCGGAATGATGGCAAGACGCCGTACCGACTCACGGTCAAAGACGTTCCGGTCGATGCGTTCTGGTCGGTGACCGCTTACACCGCCGACGGTTACTTCAACCCCAATGAGCTGAATGCTTACTCGATCAACAGCATCACAGGCAAGAAGGGGGAGGATGGTGCCATCACGATCCAGTTCGGCAGCTGCCGCAATGACACACCGAACTGCCTGCCGGTCACCGACGGCTGGAACTACATGGTCCGCCTGTACCGTCCGCGCCCGGAGATTCTGGATGGCAGTTGGTCGTTTCCACCCGCAGAGCCAATCAATTAGCCGTCTCCCGCTCGGTCCCGGGCAGTTCATGACCGCACAATTGCCACAGCTTCGCACGTCAATCACACGCAGCCGGCGCCGGCGCCGGCGTCTGCAAGTGATTGCTTGAACAGCGGATCGCGCAGCGGCCACGTGATTTCGATTCCCGTCACCCACTCCACCTGGATTCAAAGACTTAGAAGGGCCCCGCGGGGCCCTTCGTCGTTTCAGGCCGGGCATTGCCCGCTCGCGGCTTGTGCGGGCGGGCGGGCGGTGGCTCGGCTGGTTTGATGTTTAACGTTAACCGTTATAAAATGGCCGCGTGATCAGGAGCTTCCGTTGCGTGAAAACGCGGCGCTTCTTCGAGACCGGTAGGTCGAAGCGGTTCTCGTCGATCGCGACCGTCGCGGCGCGCAAACTCGCGATGCTTGATGCCGCGCAGACCCTGGAGTTCCTGCGATCACCGCCTGGCAATCGGTTGGAAGCGCTGCGAGGTGATCGGAGAGGCCAGTACAGCATCCGGATCAATGACCAGTTCAGGATCTGCTTCCGTTGGGCCGATGATGGTCCGACGGACGTGGAGATCGTCGACTACCACTGAGGTGAACATGATGTCCAAGAATGGCATGCGACCTGTTCATCCCGGCGAGGTGATCCGTGAGGAGTTCATGGTCCCGCTGGGCCTGAGTGCCAATGCCCTGGCGAAGGCGCTGAACGTGCCTGCGCCGCGGATCAACGACGTCGTGCGCGGGCGGCGGGGAGTCTCAGCGGACACGGCGATGCGGCTGGCTCGTTACTTCGGCGGCGACGCACGGTCCTGGCTGAATCTTCAGGCAGCGTACGACCTGCGGGTCGCGGAGATCGCCAATGGCAAGCGAATTGCACGTGAGATTTCTCCTGCGGCAGCATGATTTTCGACGGCCGAAGCTCGGTCATGCGTCAATCACATGCGGCGGTCGCGCGATCTGTAAGTGATTGATCCGTCGAGACAGGCGGAGCGACTCACGTGGGTTCGATTCCCATCACCCGCTCCACTCTCATACCTGGCTGAGACCACGTCAGCTAGCTCCAGTCAGAGTTTCTAGCGCGAGCTAGTTCTTGATCGCGCGGCCGTCCCAAGTCTCCATTCTGTCCCGCGCTGGCTGGTGTCGTCCGATGCCGGCCCCGGATTCACACGGGACGACGGTTGCTGACGTTCGTTTGCGGGCGAATCACGCTTCTCGAAGCGGACGTTCGCGACCGGGTACTATCGGCCACAACCGGTCGGTCGTCACATTTCTCCAAAGCAGCCGTTCAAGCGCCCGATCGACCCAAGCCAATCGGACGGGCACAAAGGTCGCCGACCGATCAGCAGCGTGCTTGGCCGAACAGCCACCTCTCGAACGCAATCAACGTTTTCGCACTCCAGTCCCTGCAACGTCTGGGGATTTGTCTGCGGGACCCGGGTTACTGTGCCGCGGACGGAACCATTGGTTGCGGGAGTGAGTCCAACTCACATGTTACCGAGGGCGAATAAGCGTAATTCGCAATTGCGCATGGGGAGTCCGGTGCTACGGTGCGCCGCATGAAGCGGCAGGCTGTCTCAGCCCTTTTTGCGGTCCTACTGTTGATCGGC
>JALORT010000175.1 GCA_025458755.1 Methylotetracoccus sp. | reverse complement strand
GTCTCGGCGACCCGGCCGACGTCGTTGCGGCCGAGATCAATCAGCATCAGGTGTTCGGCCAGTTCCTTCGGGTCGGCCAGCAGTTCCTGTTCCAGCGCTGCGTCTTCCTCGGGAGTGGCGCCCCGCTTTCGGGTGCCGGCGATCGGGCGAACGGTGACCATGTCGTGATCGACCCGAACCAGAATCTCCGGCGAGGATCCGACCACATGAAAATCACCGAGGTGAAGATGGTACATATACGGCGAAGGATTCAGGCAGCGCAGAGCCCGGTAGAGATCCAGCGGTTCTGCGGCGAACGGGATCGAAAGCCGCTGCGACAGCACGACTTGCATCACATCGCCCTCGACGATGTACTCCTTCACGCGGCGGACGGCATTTTCGAATCCTTCCTGAGTGAAGCCTGACACGAAGTCGCTTTCCCTGACCGTCCGTTTCGGCGCCGGCGCACCGCGGGTGCCGGGGGTGTTTTGTCTCAGCCCGCGGGTCAGCCCTTCCAGACGCTGCTGGGATTCCTGATAAGCGCCCGGTTGGGCGGGATCGCCATGCGTCAGGATCAGCAGTTTGCCGGACAGGTTATCGAACACCAGCACATCTTCGGAGACCATGAACAGCATATCCGGCGCGCCGATCGGATCGGGTTTCTCGACCGTCAGCCGCGGTTCGATCCAGTGTACAGTTTCGTAGCCGAAATACCCGACCAAACCCCCGGTGAAGCGGGGTAATCCCGCCACTTCCGGAACGCGGTACCGACCGGCAAAAGCTTCGAGCCAACGCAAGGGGTTGTCGACTCGGGCCGATTCGATTTCGGTGCCGTCTTGTGTGACGCGGATTTCCGCGCCGCAAACGGTGACGATGGTCCGGCTGGGCAGGCCAATGATCGAATAGCGCCCCCATTGTTCGCCGCCGTGTACCGACTCGAACAGGTAGGAGTAGGGGGCGTCAGCCAGTTTGAGGTAGGCGCTGAGCGGCGTGTCGAGATCGGCCAGGACCTCGCGGAACACCGGGATGCGGTTGTAGCCTTGCTCGGCATAACGGTGGAATTGTTCGGGCGTCATCGTGTGTCGTTGTCAGTCACGGGGTCGACGTTTGCACCGGCACTGCGTTTCGGCCGGTCGCGGAAGCGGAGCCTGACGACTCCGAGGATCAGATGCCGCTACGCCATCGTTCTCCGAGCAGTGGCCCGTGCATACCGCTCTCCGAGCGCTTGATCAATCGAAATACGCCGGCAGTGCCGCCAGCGAAGGGATCACGCCGTCCGGGTGGAGGTCCTCGGCGCGATCCACGTTTCGATAACCATAGGACACGCACAGAATGCCGAACCCTGCCGCCCGCGCCGCCTTCACATCGTTGTCGGAATCGCCGACCATCAAGCAGTCCTCCGGCTCGACGCTGAAACGCTCGGCGGTCTTCAGCAACGGATCGGGATCCGGTTTCGGTTTATCGAACTGGTCGCCGCAGCCGATGTAGTCGAGATAGGCCGCGACGCCCAGTTGACGCAGCAGCGGCAGCGCGAATCGCGAGTGTTTGTTGGTGATGCACGCGGTGCGGTAACCGCGGGCCTTGAGCGCTTTGAGTCCCTCGAGCACGCCGTCATAAAGCCGGCTCCGCTCGCACACATAGGTCTGATATCGATTCAGGAAGCGAGACAGCGCCTCGGTAAAACCGGGCGGATCTCCGGCGGGCCACATCTCACCGGTTAGCGCCCGCTTCACCAGCATCGTGACGCCGTTGCCGATCCAGGTCCGTACTTTTTCGACACCGGCGCTCGGTCGGCCCAATGTCGCCAACATCGCATCGACGGCATCGGCGAGGTCCGGCGCGCTGTCGACCAGCGTGCCGTCCAGGTCGAAAGCGATCAGCGCCGGCTTCCCCATCATGCGCGGGATTTCGCCAATTCCTCACGCAGGGATCCTACGATCGAGTCGTACCGGTTCGGATCCTCCGGCTTACCGGCTCCGAACAGCGCGGAACCGGCCACGAACGTATCCGCCCCGGCAGCGGCGATCTCGCGGATGTTCTTGGGGTTTACGCCGCCGTCGATCTCCAAACGGATGTTGCGTCCGCTCGCGGCGATGCGCTTCTGGACTTCGCGCAGCTTGTCCAGCACGTACGGAATGAAGGACTGGCCGCCGAAACCGGGGTTGACTGACATCAACAGGATCATGTCCAGCTTATCCATCACATGATCCAAATGATTCAGCGGCGTAGCCGGATTGAACACAAGCCCCGCCTTGCAGCCGTTGTCCTTGATCAACTGCAGCGATCGGTCGACGTGCTCGGAGGCTTCCGGATGAAAGGTGATGTAGCTGGCGCCGGCCTTGGCGAAGTCCGGAATGATGCGGTCGACCGGCTTCACCATTAAATGCACGTCGATCGGCGCCGTGACGCCGTACTTGCGCAGCGCTTCGCACACCAGGGGCCCGATCGTCAGATTCGGCACGTAATGATTGTCCATCACGTCGAAATGCACGATGTCCGCACCGGACTTCAGCGCGTTGTCGACTTCTTCTCCGAGGCGAGCGAAATCGGCGGAGAGTATCGAAGGGGCGATCCAGAATTCGTTCATGTTTTTGTTCACTTCGTGAGAGGAATTTCCAGCGGCAACTTTAACCGATTCCGGCCGCTGTTGTCAGCTTCGGCCTGACGCCGGCGCCGCTCCCCGACGTGCTCCTCGGAAGGCGTTCATGCCCCTGCGGCGGTGGGCTTTATAATGCACGCCTGGAAACCCGATGCCACCAGATAAGCATGCCGTGCAACTGACCACCATCGACCACAGTCGCGACACTGCCGGACTGACCTACGTTTACCCCGTGCTCTCCCGGCGTTCCGGCGGACTGTCCATCGGGATCAACCTGAATCCGAACAATGCCTGCAACTGGCGGTGCATCTACTGCCAGGTGCCAGACCTTCGGCGTGGGGCGGCGCCGCCGACCGACTTGACCCGCCTGCGGCTGGAACTTGGCAGCCTGCTGGACGATGCGCTGCACGGGGATTTCTACCAGCGTTTCCAGGTCGCCGAAGACCAGCGAGTGATTCGGGACATCGCCATTTCCGGCAACGGCGAACCCACGAGCGCGCAGGCGTTTCCGGACGTCGTCGACCTCATCGCACAAGTTTCGGCGCAGTTCGGATTGGACGATCGCATCAAACGGGTCGTAATTACCAACGGCAGTCTGATGCGGCGTCCTGCCGTGCAGCAGGGTCTGGTTCGTTGGGCGGGGCAGGGCGGAGAGATCTGGTTCAAGATCGACCGCGTGACGCCGGCGGGGTTGGCCCGGATCAATCAAGTGGACTACTCACCCGAACGCCTGGCTCGGAACCTGGAGATCGCAGTGCGGCATTGCCCGACCTGGCTGCAAACCTGCCTGTTCGCGATCGACGGACAACCGCCGGAGGAAACCGAGCTGCAAGCCTATCTCGATTTCGTCGAACAGCGCGTGGTCGGTAGAGTGCCGCTCCGCGGGGTATTGATCTACGGACTGGCACGCCCGTCGAGGCAGCCGGAGGCGCCCCGCTTGTCCGCGCTGTCCGGGGAATGGATGGAGCTTTTTGCAGCACGGGTCCGCAGGCTCGGGTTGACCGTCAAAGTCAGTGTCTGACTGCCCGCACATGAACAGTTCATACCGCCCTATCGACTGCACCCTGCACGATGAACTCGAACTTCGGGCGATGCGCCGTGCTTTCTGCAATCTCGTCTGGCGCGATGAACAGGGAGCGGTGCGGCGGTGCAGGGCGGTGATTGCGGACATCGTCACGCGCCGTGGTGAGGAATGGCTGCGTCTCGATGACGGTGCAGAAATCCGGCTCGACCGCATTTTGGAAGTCGATGGCCTGCGAGGCTGACCGCCCCGGTTCACGTTGTTCACCAAACGAGAACGCAACGCGTCTGCGCAAGTTCGCTGGCCGGCGGGGATGCCAAGTCAGCGGATGAATCCGGGATTCGAGGGTGATGCTGATGAGTTATGTGTTCGACATCGATACGCTGCATGCCATCGCCAAGATGGGTATGGACAAGCCGCATGATGACATGGTCAACACGGTGGTCGGCGAGGCCGCCAAAGCCTATCCTGCCCACATCGATGCCAGGCTCCCGCGTCGGTGGCTGTTCAGCCTGACGGCGCGCGCGACCGGCGTGATGACCTTGCTGCATGCATCCGTGACGGAATATCTCATCATTTTCGGCACGCCGATCGGCACCGAGGGTTTTTCCGGGCGCTATCGGATGGATGTCCACGACTTTGTGATGGCGGGCGAAGTCTGGACCTATCGGCTGGGTCGCTGCGGCAGGCGGGAAGTGGCGCGGGCCGGCGACCATACCGTACTGGCCCGCGGCGAAGTCGACGCCTTCAAGATCCCCGAGGCGGCCTGGATGCTGGAATACGGCCGCGGTTTTGTCCCCGCGGCGTTTCCGTTAATTCTGGGAGACGTCATCTTCAGTGCACTGGATGGCACCACGCTGGCGGATACGGTGTGGGCCTACAGTAAGATGGCGTTGCGCGAGCTGCTGGTCAACCGAAAGCTCTGAGGATACGACCGGAGGTGGAGACCGATGAACCACAACGAGCAGGATCGGAGCGGCGCGGTTGACGCGGCGCGTCAGCGCTACGGTTTCGGCCTTTCCTGGTTGATCCTGATGCTGACCTTACCGCCGTTCGTCTACTACCTGTGGATTTGCGCGACCTTTTATGAAGGGGCGTTGGTGCTCCCCTCCGGAACCCCCGGATGGCTGGAGTTCTGGTCGCATGTCTCGCCGCCGACGGGGAAGGCGGCCCTGATCTACGCCGTCTGGTTCCTGCTGCAAGCCGTTCTGCAGCAGTATGCCCCGGGCCGAAGTGTCGAGGGGATGCCGCTTCCGGATGGGCGACGGCTCGAGTATCGGATGAACGGCATGCTGTCCTTCCTGGTTACTCTCGGTCTGGTGGCTGGCCTGTTAACCCTGGGTTGGATCGACGCCACCCTTCTTTACGACGAGCTCGGGCCCCTGCTGACTGTGGTGAACATTTTCGCCTTCGCCTTCTCCGGCTTCCTCTATGTTTGGGGACTTCGGGGCGCAGCGTGGGAACGCCCCACCGGACGCCCGCTCTATGACTACTTCATGGGCACGGCGCTCAACCCGCGGATCGGTTCTTTTGATTTCAAGCTGTTCTGCGAGGCGCGCCCCGGCATGATCCTCTGGTTGCTGTTGGATCTCTCGAGCGCCGCCAAACAATACCAGGGAACCACAAATGGAGATCATTCGTTTGTTCATACGCGGATTGGATATCATTCGAGTGGATTTTTCAAAAATTTGCTTGCGCCACCGGTTCCCTGCCCGTCTGCTTCGCATCAGGATCACGCCCCGGTGTGGCAAGTCACTTCACCGCCGCGAGTTCGGTCCACAGATGCGCGTCATTCTGGCCGATTCGGCCGGCAAC
>JALORT010000174.1 GCA_025458755.1 Methylotetracoccus sp. | reverse complement strand
CGCAGCGCCTCATAGTCGTGATTGCCGGCGACGGCATAGCTCGGAATGCCGGCACGGGCGAAGGCGGTGACTGTTTCGATCAGGGTGCTGTGTCCTTCAAAGTAGGCGTCGCTTTGGTCGACCACATCGCCCACAAAGACGGCCAAGTCGACCTTGTGTTCGCAGCCGGCGGCGGCGCTGCGGAGCAAGGTGGTCCGCGGGGCAGCGAGCGCCGAGCGCGCCAGGCCTTCCGGGAGCTTGGTTGATATGCGGCCCAGATGGATATCGCCGAGGCAGAGGATTCTGATGGTCACGGGCGTATAATTAACATGGGCGCTGAGACAACAAAATGCAGCCGCCGCGCGGGTCAAATCTTGAAGCGAGCGGAATGGCCCCGGCGCTGCCGCGAATAGCAGCGCTATGACCAGCATCGAAGCAAAGCCCTCGGTCCGCCGGCGCGCCGGGGAACAACACGGCTGTGGTCGTCTGAACGCCGCCTCCTTCCAAACAGGCGCGATCTTCTGTGGAGAAGCATGGATACTGACGAAGCGGAACAGTTCGCCAGCGACAACCACGCCGGGATGTGTCCCGAAGCGCTGGACTACCTGGTGAAGGCGAATACGGGGGGTGCCAACGCTTACGGGCGGGACGAGTGGACCCGAAATCGAACCCGAGTGTGAAGTCTTCTTCGTGGCAACGGGGACGGCCGCGAATGCCCTCGCTCTGGCGACCTTATGCCGGTCCTACGAAAGCGTCATCTGCCACGAATTCGCCCATATCGAAACCGACGAATGCGGCGCGCCGGAATTCTTCTCGGACGGATCGAAACTGTTGTTGGGTCGGGGACCCAAGGGCAAACTCTCCGCTGAATCCGTCAACACGATCGTCGGTAAACGGTCCGATGTCCATTTCCCGAGACCCAGGGCCGTCAGCCTGACCCAACCCACGGAATTGGGAACGCTGTACGCGGAGGACGAGCTTTCCGCCATTCATGCCACCGCCGAGACGCACTGCCTGCGCATCCACATGGACGGCGCGCGCTTTGCCAATGCGGTGGCTACTCTGGGCGCAAAACCGGCCGAGATTACCTGGAAACAGGGCGTGGACGTACTTTGCCTCGGCGGCAGCAAGAATGGCCTCGGCATCGGGGAGGCCATCGTCTTCTTCAACCGAGACCTGGCCGCGGGTTTCGACTACCGCTGCAAGCAGGCCGGCCAGTTGATCTCCAAGATGCGCTTCGTGGCCGCCCCCTGGCTCGGTGCACTGGAAACGGGGGCGTGGCTCCGCAATGCGCAGCACGCGAATGCTGCCGCCGCCTATTTGGACGCCCGGTTGCGCACCATCCAGGGCGTCGAGGTGATGTTTCCCCGGCAGGCGAACACCGTGTTCGTGCGACTACCGGAGGCCGTTCAACAAGGCCTCCGCCGGCGGAACTGGCAGTTCTACACCTTCATCGGCGTCGGCGGGGTCCGCCTGATGTGTTCCTGGAGGACCACAACGGCTCGGATCGACGCGTTAGTGAAGGACATTCAGGCGGAGATGTGATGACGCACCTCATTCCCGCGACGTGATGCCGAAGGCCTGCTGGATCGCGCGGGCCGATAACGGCAGGTTCCAGCGTCGCGGCACCAGACCGCTGAGGGTGGCCATGACGCGATTTTTCCAGCCTGGCACCACTCGGGTCTGGCCGCTCCTCAGGGCTTTCAGGGCCGCGTCAACGACTGCCTCCGCCGACTGCATCGGAGCGCTTTCGATGACCGAAAGATTCTGCAGCCCAGCCGCCTTGAAGAAATTTGTACGCGTGGCTCCGGGACATAAGGCCAGAATGCGAATGTTGGTCCCGAAGCATTCCGCAGCGATCGCCTCCGAGAAGGACAGCAGAAATGCCTTGGTGGCGCCGTAGACCGCGATGTATGGAGTTGGCTGGAAGGCAGCCATCGACGCCACATTGATGATCTCGCCGTGACTCGCTTGGCGCATGTCCGCCAGGAAGAGATGAGTGAGCTCGACGGCGGCCAGCACGTTGAGGCGGATCATGCCGTCGTAGTCCGACGGCGGGTGCTGGAGAAACGCGCCGAAGCGGCCGATCCCGGCGTTATTGACCAGCAGCGAGACGCGCCAGCCATGGCGCATACACTCGGCGTGAATCGACCGCGCGGCATCCGGGTGTGTCAGGTCCGCGGCGAGCACCTGGACAGATACCCCATGGTGCTCGGCGAGATCGGTTTTGAGCGAAACCAGAAGCTCCTGACTGCGGGCCACGAGAATCAAGGAGCGCTTTTCGGATGCGAGCCGGTGCGCGAAGGCGGCGCCGAGACCTCGGCTGGCACCGGTGATGAGGGCATAGGGGCTCATACTTTGGAAATCGATCGGGTCGTCATCGCGGTACTCCCGATAAAAAAACGCAGACCAGTTGCCGGGTAGATCGGCGACGCCTACTCCAATTCGTAGCGCAACCGGTGAAAGGTTTCGACGGGCGTGACCCAAACGATACCGTCGCCGGTACGGCTCGTGTGGGCGCAGTTGTGGATGATGGTCACGATTTCCTCGACGCGGTCATCCGGGGTAATGATCTCGATCCGAACCTTGGGTGAGAAGTCGGTGAGGGCTTCACGCAGACTTTGCGGCACCTCCGGGTTCTCGTGATGGCTGCAGCCCTCGACCTTGCCGACGGTCATACCCGGAAAGTGGCTCATCCGGCTGAATTCTTCGCGGATCTTCGCGAGTTTTCCGGGCTGCACAATCGCTTTGACTTCTTTCATCGATGCATTCCCCCCTCAAGCTTCATAACGCTTCTCTTCAAACCACTTGTAGAACGTCGGCAAGACGACCAAGGTCAGCAGTGTCGACGTGATGAGTCCGCCGATCACCACGATCGCCAGAGGTCTTTGCACCTCGGACCCGGGGCCGGTGGCGAACAGGAACGGCACCAGACCCAGCATCGCGACGGTGGCGGTCATCATCACGGGCCGGAATCGCTGTTCACACCCTTGAATGATCGCTTCCTTCTGCTTCATGCCGTCGTCGCGCAGGCTGTGGATATACGAGACCAGTACCACCCCGTTCAACACGGCGATCCCCCAGAGCGCGATGAAACCGACCGAAGCCGGCACCGACAAATATTCGCCGGTGAGAAACAGCGCGACCACCCCACCCACCGAAGCGAACGGCAACACCAGGATAATCAACGCCGCATAGCGGAGAGAGTTGAACAGCAGGAACAGCAGAAAGAAGATGCCGGCAATCGTCAGCGGGATGATGATTTTCAAATGCCCCAGCGCCCTTTCCATGTTCTGGAACTGTCCGCCCCAGACCAGTGAGTAACCCTCCGGCATCTTGACCTGATCGTTGACAGCTTTCTGTAATTCAGCGACGAAACCGCCGAGGTCACGGCCGCGGACATTGACACCCACCACGATGCGGCGGCGGGCGGTTTCGCGATTGATTTGCGCCGGCCCGTCTTCCAGCTGAATGTCCGCGAGATCTTCCAGAGGAACTTGGGCGCCGTTGGGGGACGTGACCAGAATACGTCCGATCGCTTCCAGATTGCCGCGGAAACTAGCCGGGTAGCGCACCATCGCCGAGAAGCGCTTTTCGCCTTCGTAGATTTCGGTGGCCACCTTGCCGCCAATCGCGGTCTCGATGATGTCGTGAATTTCCGAGGCATTGATGCCATGACGGGCAATCGCCTCGCGGTCGATTTCGAGGTTCAGGTATTGTTGGCCCGTGACCCGCTCGACCCGGATATCCTGAGCACCGCGGATGGCACCGGCAACCTTGGCGATCTCACCGGCCTTATCGGTCAATTGGTCCAGGTCGTCGCCGAATACTTTCACAGCCACATCCGATCGGACACCGGTCACCATCTCGTCGACCCGGTCGGAGATCGGCTGCGCCATGACCAATTGAATGCCAGGCAATGCGGCGGTGAGTTTCTCGCGCATCGCATCGGCCATGTCGTCCTGCGTCCAGCCCTCCGGCCACTGGTCACGGGGTTTCAGGCTGACGATCGGCGTCGACTCGTTCTGAGATTGCGGATCGGCCGGGCTTTCGCCTCGGCCGACGCCGGATACGGCCGACTTGACGCCGGGGATCTCCATCACCAACCGCATAGCCTCCATTTCCATGTGGATCGATTCATCCAGAGAGATATTCGGAAAGCGGTTGATCCCCGGGACGATGGAGCCTTCCTTCATCTCCGGAATGAACGAAGAACCGAGAAACGGAATCAACGCCAGCGTGCCCACCAGCAACGCGAGCGACACTGCCACAGTCACCAGCGGTCGGCTCGTCGCCGCGTTCAGCAGCTTCAGATAGGGCGCCTTGAGCGCGGCGATCAAACGCGTGTCGTGTTCGGCGCCACCCTCGAGGCCGAACGTGCACAGCACCGGCGTCAACGACAACGACAGAATCAGCGAGATGAACAAAGCGATGGCGATCGTGAATGCGAGCGGTGAGAACATCTTGCCTTCCATGTCCTGCAGCGTCATCAGCGGCAGAAAGACGAGAATGATGATGCCGACGCCGAACAGCACCGGTGTGCCGACTTCCTCGGTCGCATCCTTGATGACCCGTGCCCGGCTGTAACCACGGCCCCTTCGTTCGCCGAGCAGCCGGTAAGCATTCTCGACCACCACGACCGAACCATCCACCATCAAGCCGATCGCGATCGCCAGCCCCCCGAGCGACATCAGGTTGGCGGACAAACCGAAATGGTTCATCGCCATGAAGGTGACCAGAGGCGTGAGGATCAAAGTGGCGACAACGATCAGACTGGACCTCACGTCACCGAGAAACAGGAACAGAACGATCACCACCAGCACGATACCTTCCAGCAGTACCTTGGTCACGGTATGCAGCGCCGCGTCCACCAATTCGCTGCGGTCGTAGTAAGGCACGATCTTCAAACCGCCGGGCAGCATGCCTTTGTCGTTAATCTCCTGGACGCGTTCCTTGATCCGGCTAACGACTTCTTTGGCGTTGCCGCCGCGGAGCATCATCACGATGCCTCCGACCGATTCCGTGTAGCCGTTCTTGACCACGGCGCCGACGCGCGTTTCGTAGCCGATCTCGACGGTGGCGACGTCGCGCAGATAGACGGGAATACCCCGGTCCTCTTTGAGCACGATCCGCGCGAGATCATCCACGCTGCGGATCAGACCAATGCCGCGTATCAGATACTGCTCGGCGAAATGCGGCAGTACCCCACCGCCGCTGTTCGCGTTGTTGCGGGCCACCGACTGAAAAATGTGCTCCAGGTTCAGACCGTAATGCCGCATCCGGTCGGGATTGACCATGACTTGATACTGCTTGACGTAACCGCCCTGCGAATTGATTTCGGCGACGCCCGGAATCCCCCGAAGCAGCGGGCGCACGACCCAGTCCTGGACTACGCGCCGCTGCGTCAAGTCCTTGATCTCCAGCGCCTTGGTGCCGTCGTCAGGCCGATCCAGCGTGTATTGATAAACCTCGCCCAAGCCGGTGGATACCGGGCCCAACACCGGGCGGATACCCTCCGGCATCCGCTCGGACACCTCCATCAGGCGCTCCATGACCAGTTGACGCGCGAAATAAACGTCGGTGTCGTCGGTGAACACCAGGGTAATCAGCGACAATCCATTCTTAATCAGCGAACGCATTTCGGTCAGGCCTGGAAGCCCGGTCATTCCTATTTCCAGCGGCACCGTGATGAAACGTTCCACCTCCTCCGGTGAGCGGCCGGGGGCATCGGTCGCAATCTGCACCTGAATGTTGGTGACATCCGGAAAAGCATCGACCGACAGTTCACCAACCGCCCGAATTCCAAAACCCAGCAGAATCAAAGCTAGGGCAAGGAAGACGATGCGCTGTTCGAGTGCAACTTTGATCAGCGAACCCACCATGTCCTATTCGAGCTCCTTGCGCAGGCGTTCGTTGTTCAGATGGAAGGCGCCGCTCGCGACGATGCGTTCGCCAGTCGTCACGCCGGAGAGGACCGGACGTAACGTTCCCTCCTGTTCGCCCAGCGCGACGGCTTGCAGCCGGAACTCGTTGGGGCCCACCTGCACGAACACGTAATCCTGGTTGCCTTCCCGCACGACCGCTT
>JALORT010000521.1 GCA_025458755.1 Methylotetracoccus sp. | reverse complement strand
TTCGGCGTCTTCGGTCCAGAAATTCCATCCTTTGTAGATCTTCTGCAGCGGCGAGTGGGAGCACACCACGATCGGGGTGTCTTTTTTCACCTTGGCGAGGTCCTCTTTCAGCCATCCGCGCTGCTTCTCGCCGACCATGAACGGCGAGCCGTTGGGATTGTCGAGGCCGGCCATTTCCAGCATGCGCTGCTCCGCGGTCGGCCAGCGCTTGTGCGTCCAGTCATCGTCGGTGAGGATGCTGTTCAGCACCACGAAGTGCACGCCCTTGTGGTCGAAGCTGTAGTAGTGCGGGCCGAACAGCGTCTCCCAATACGCGCCGAGGTCGAGATAGTAGTCATGCTCACCCATGACATGATGCACCTTGGGCTTCAGCGCAGAGAGGATCTCGGCACCGTGGTCCAATTCCGGCTTGCTGCCGAGCTGCGCCAGATCGCCCCCGAAGATGACGAAGTCCGGCGCCGGATCGAGCAGGTTGGCCTCGGCCACCGCGCGCATCAGGCCGCGATCCCAATTACGCACGAAGCTGCTGCCACGGATCTGCTGAATGTGGGCGTCGGAAATATAAGCGAAAGTGAAATCTTCGCGCTCCCCGGCGAACGCAAGCCGGATCAGGCTGACCGGGAGCGGGCTCAGTGCCAACAGGGTCCCCGCTCCCTTGAGGAAGCCGCGGCGGGTCGTGATCGTGTGCATGACGTCCTCCTAGGGTGGGGTGGGCGGAGCTGCCGCGAAGTGCGGACTGGTCAGAGCCTCCAGAAAAGCCACAAGATCGTCGATCTGCGCCGAGTTCAGGTTGAGCGGGCGAATGCCGCCGCTGAGGAAGGCGTTGACACTCGGATCGCCGGGACTGAAGCCGCCCAAGTTGTAGTGGGTGACGACGTCTTGCAGGGTCCTCAGGCTGCCGTCGTGCATGTAGGGCGCGGTCGCGGCGACGTTGCGCAAGGTCGGCGTCTTGAAGGCGCCGATGTCCCTGAACTCGCCGGTGACGGCGAATCGGCCCAGCTCGGACGCTTTGGCGTCGCTCAATACGGTCTCGTCGACATTCGCGCCCGCCGCCTTGGCTTTGAGGAATTCACGGGCGAGCCGCGGCACGTCCTCTTGGATGCGGTTGAGGCCAATGCCGATGTTGTGGAAGCGATCGTCGGTGAGCAGCGCCTGCGTCTGCTCGATCACATGACACGAGACACAGCGGCCTTGGCCGAGAAAGACATCGAGTCCCCGCATCGCCGCTTCGCTCATCGCCTTCGGATCATGCCCGAAGTAATACCGGTCGAACGGACTGTCACCGAACAGCAGCGAGCGTTCGAAACTGGCGATCGCCCGGGTGACCTCCGTCATCGTGATTTGGTCACCGGTCTTACCGAACACCTGCTTGAACGCCGCGGCATAGTCCGCATCGGTTCGCACCAACTGCAGGATCGGTTCGTGACTCGGCAGTCCCATCTCGATGGGATTCACGAACGGGTGTAGGGCCTGAACGGGCTGTCGGTGAATGCCTTGCCCGCCGCATGGCACGTAGCACAGCTCACCGAGCCGGTAGCGCTGAATCGCGGATCGTGAAACAGCTTTTCGCCGAGAGCGATTTTCTCGGGATTTTGCGGATTATCCGCCGGTATCGGCGGCGGAGGCAGACCGAGCGGTGCGGCGGTGGCTAGATTCGCGGCGGCTGCCGCGATGGCGCAAAATGCCCGTACCCAGCGACGCAACATACCGGAACCTCCTGGTGAAGGAGCCATGGATGGAGCAAAGCGGCAGCATACAAGATCAGGCGAGGAGAAGGAAAGCGATACCGAGGGCGAGCTGCGGCTTCTCGCGGCGGCTTTGCCGGAGTTTGTCGAAAGTTGAAAGCGTCTCGGGAAACGAATAAGGCAAGACTCAGCCGAGGCGATGAACCGGTGGCTTGAACACCATCGCAGCGGAGGGTGCGAGACGGCGTCATCAGACGCTGTGGACAAGGTGCCGCCATCCACCGCTTCCCGCACGACTCTCTTCACCTGGCTACCGACTCTCGCTCCTCAGTCGCTTCCTGCCGCAGTTCCGGCACCAGTCCGCCCGAGCCCGCTGGCGCACAGTCTCAACGCAACTCATCGGGCGACACGATTACCTCCACACGTTCAACGGAAAGATTCAGCGGTGCTACGCCCGCGCGCCCGGCGACAACGGTACGCGCGGACCATCGAGCGTCAACCAAGGCGCTCCGGTACCGGCCTATCCGACAGGGGGAGATCGGCCAGAAGGCAGCGCCAGGCGTCTTGCTCCGCCTCCCCGGGGTTCCGCGGGCCGGACAGGAACAGGGTTCGACCTGGCGTTTGAGTGAATCGCATCCTTATCAGTGCCGCGCATCATTGGCTTTCCCTTGTCCAACGAGCTGGGGTGACTCCTCTTGGCAGAAGCGCCCAAACCGTGAGAGTGCCGTGTTCAAGGTCGCGCAAAGGAGCCGGAACGCAGCCGGCCGGAAATGCAGCGTTGCGGGGCCGACATTGACATGGAACAGGCCGCAGCCGTGACAGTACTCGACTGCGCAGACCTCACTGCAGGCCAGCGTTTCCGGACGACAGGATTTTCGTAGCATGGGTTTTCTCCTTCGGTAGAGGAACGATGGGGCGTTCGTGGGTGGTGACGGGTGGGAAATTCAATCCGTGGTGAAGGATGGGTGGATGGGCAGGTGACCGGCGTTTGCAGGGCACGCTCATGCCGGGTTTCCGTCACGTGCGCGGTTGGACGGGTATGAGTGATCTGATGTGGCGGGACCCGTGCCGGCGCGATTGCAGGAATGCTCTCTTGATCGTGTTCTTGGATTCGCATGGAGGCGGGAGAAATCCGACGCACAAATGCTTCCTGTCGCAATGAGCTGCGAGAACTCGTTGGCACTGATGCGAAGCCAAACGGCGCCGGCGTTGGTGAGCGGGGTCGGGAGGGCTATGGAACCCATGGTGTCGCTTCCTTATTTGGCAATGACAATCATTCGTATTTAATGGTCGCCCAATCTCTGGGTGAAGTAAAGACCCTGGAGCATGGGAGTTGAGCTTTTCGAAGTCCCTGAGCATCTGGGGGGCGGGGTTGCCGTTGTTTGGTCACGAGTGCCGCACG
>JALORT010000520.1 GCA_025458755.1 Methylotetracoccus sp. | reverse complement strand
GGCGCCGCCTGCTGCGTGCTCGGTCCCGAAGGCAGTGTCTACTATGCCAAGCAAGCGGGTGGCCGAATCGTCGCACCGGACGACCTCTTCGACGTCTTGATTGTCGCGGACCAGACCGGATTCCCGTTCCTCGAAGCGATCGATGCGGCTTTGAGCAGCCTCATCCGTCGTATCGATGCCGGTGGTGCGGTGCATTTGTTGTTACCCAATCCCGACCTGATCTACCCGTCGCCGACCGGCTTCGGCATCACGTCTGGAAGCGTCGCTCTGATTCTGGAGGCGGCCCTTCGTCTGCGTTATCCGCGCCGCGATGATCTGCGATTCACCGCGCTGGGCAAACCCGAACCGGCATTGTTCGCAGAAGCCGCGCGCCGCAGCGGCAGTTCCGATATGGTGATGATCGGCGACCAACTGGCTACGGATATCGCCGGCGCACAGGCCTTCGGCATCGACAGCGCCCTCCTTCTCGGCGGCGTCTCGGCGGATGACGGGCGGTTGGACACGTCCTCCTGTCGGCCCACGTATCTGCTGCACTCGCTGTTGAGCTAACGCTCAATGGACCGCCGGCACGCCGATGATACGCACGCTTTGGCTTCGGTACAGGCCGTCGTCGAGGACTCGGCGCGCCGCTATATCAGCCGGCGCCGCCAACAAGTAGACGCCTTCTGCCGGCGCCACTTCTCCATCCAGGGAGCTTGGTGTATCCACCAAAAGGCCATCGGACACGATTTGTGGCGTGTGCCGCTCAATCTGTTGTGGGCTGTGCCCTACTGGGCCGCCCGGGTCGCAGCCCGCCTCAGCCGCCCGCTGCACTGGCAGGGCACGCGATGGTTGGAACGCCTACCCCCCGGTTTTAAGACGAGTGTCGCCAGCGAGTTGGAATGGCTCATCTACACGGAATTGCTGGAATTGCCTGTGGTCCAGGCCAATCGCAGCAGCGAGCGGGAAACGATTCTTTCGCACGAAGAGCTTATCGCAACACTGCTGCCGGAACTCTCTTTGCTGCATCAACTCACGCAGTCGGAAGGTATGCGGCAAAAGCTGCAAGAGTTCCTGAGTACCTATACCTCGAGCCGCACCGCGGCCAATGAACTGGCTGGATCGCTGTTGAATCTGGCTGCGGGTGCGGCGGCCTTCCGTGAGTTTACCCCCGGCGTGGTATCGCTAGGCCACGCCGCGGCCGCCGCTCTCGCCCAACAGCTCGCCATCGCCAATTTCGCGCTCGGTCCCACCTTGGGGTCTCTATACTATGGCCTTTTCCCGGCAACGGCCTCGGCCGGTCTCGTCTCTGCAACAGTCGGAGCGATGATGGCTGTCCTCGGCGTGCTCACGGCCTTCACCGGCCTCGTCACCGACCCCGTACAGCAGGCTTTGGGGCTTCATGAGCGCCGCCTGCAGCGTTTGCTGACGGCCATCGAGCATCAGTTGACCGGGGTCGACTCGGATTTTCGCCTGCGCGACGCCTACGTCGCACGAATTTTCGATGTCGTCGATGTCGTACGCAGCGCGGTGCGTTTCCTGAGAAGTTGATCCTGAAGATGGGAGCGCAGCGTTCCGGCTTTTGTGCCTCGATCCGGACGGTAATGAACTCTCGACACGCTCTACCCGCGCGCTTCTCCTCTGCCCGTCGGAGAGAACCGAATCGTGTCCGGAACTTCCCACGCCGGCCCCGGCATCCGCACCAGCCGCAGCGGGGAGGCTTCGCGACAGCCACCGCGTCAGGTCTGTCGCCGCACTGGGTGACCGTTCAGCAGGCGAGCCATGGCTCCTCATTGATCCGCCACGCTTGCGAACGACGGTGTATGCTGCGTTTATTCATGGGATCCCTGTGATGAAAAGCCTAGACACTCTGTTGCTTTCCGACATCACGACGCGCCGGGTCTTGGGCGTCACCGGCGACTGCCCGATGACCGCAGCGGCGCGGCGCATGGGCGAGACCCGAGTCTCCTGTCTCGTTGTCATGGAGGGGACGATGCCCTGCGGGATCATCACCGAACGTGATCTGGTGAGGCTCCTGCACCGCCGTCCCAGGCCCGGTCTACTGGTTGCCGACATCGCCAAAATGCCGGTAGTCACCGCACCGGTCGATCTCGATTTCCGCTCGGCTTATGTGTTGGTGCGCCAACGTGGCATACGCCACCTGATCGCCGTGAATCATGACGGCACCCTGGCCGGCGTGGCGACGGCAACCGATTTTCGGCTCCGCCTCGGGTTGGATGGGTTTCGCGAAATTACCGATTCGGCCGCTTTTCTTGATCCCTTCACGGCCACGCTGCCCCCTGAGGCATTGCTTGCTGAGGCCTTGGAACACATGGTGCAGACGCCATGGGATTATGTGCTCGTGGTCAAAGGCGAAAAGCCGCTGGGTATTCTTACCGAACGCGATATCCCGCTGCTCCTGGCCGCGGACGTCCAGCCCGACCAGGTGTCACTCCACGAAGTGATGAGCACGCCGGTCCATTCCATCCCGCCCGGCGCAACGGTCGCCGAGGCCTCAGCGCGCATGGCAAAGCTGCGTATCCGCCATGTCGCCGTTGTGGGCGGTACCCAGCGTCTGATCGGGATGATTAGTCAGGATGCCTTGATGGAGAAGCTTGGCATCGAGATTTTCCATGAGATACC
>JALORT010000173.1 GCA_025458755.1 Methylotetracoccus sp. | reverse complement strand
AGCAACTCCATGCCGCCCAGGTTTTCTGAGGACAAGTCTCGACGTCGAGATGGCGATGCGGGCTTCCCTTAAGCCGCGGTGATTCCCCACAAGCCGTCATGCGGCGTGGCACGCGTTCGTGACATCAGGTTAAGAGATGCTAGGAAAATTGCCGCCAGCCGGGGTTGCTGACCGCTTTTCGAGCGGACATCCGGAGGGCGTGGCAGTCTTCTCGGCTCGGCAGAGAAGCTGCGGCGCGTCAGCGATAACTGGCTTCGCGCAGGCCGGCCCGTGAGTCTTTGCGCCGGAGATTGGTAAAGCGAAATCCGGAGACCTCGCGATCATCGATGAAGTCGATCGTCACATCGTCCACCAACGGGACGCTCTCACGATCGATGAAGAGCTTCACAGCACCGCAGTCGATCACTTGGTCCGTCGGCTGGGCGCGCTGTTCGAGTCTCAGCCCACAATGCATATGGTCGCGCCCGGTCGGGCAGATGATAATGCGTAGGCCTTCAGCGCGGCAATCGGATGAGTTGACGAAACGCTCTACGGCGAGGATGGCGCTCGCAGTCAGGGTAACCATCTCGAATAGCCCTCAGACAGATTGGAGTCTACTAACACACTCAGCAGACTCCATGCCATCGCCTGAACAAGCGGGTTTTGCGCCATTCCATCAGCGCTTTCCCTGCACCAGTCCGCTTTTTCACCTGCAACTCGCCACACCCGTCCGCGCCATGGCGCGCCAAACCCGTGCGCATACGCAGACGTCATGACTATTGTTGGTGCAGAACGCCGCGAGTGAAAGGTTCGCAGGCCGCGGCAAGCCGGGCTTCTCTCTGGTCTGAAACGGTCCGCGGCTTGACATCCGGTCCCGTCCGACCTGTGTCCCGCCGGCGCTGCTCCCGTCTGAAAGCTCCAACCCGCCCCGAAAGTAAGCCGATGTCCTCCGCCGCTACGCCGCTTGCGAGGACGCGCTCGTTGCCCCTCCTTCACCCACGACAGAGGCTTCGAAATAGCAAATCTTGACCGCCGTATGCACATCCGCCAATCGGATCTGCAATTTGTCAATGAACTCGTGCAAATCCTCTTGCGCCAGCGTCGAGGCGCAACAACCGTCGATCAGCTCATCCAATGGCCCGAGCAATTCCAGCGGCTTCTGGGAGCGCGGCAAATTTCGCAGGCAATCTGCCATCTCATCGATACAAAACCGTGTCGAACGCGGAAACGCGCGGTCTTTCAGCAGAAACTCGACCACATCCAAGCGTGTGACTGCGGCTTGGCGATGGCGCCGGTACATTTGATAAGCGGTCAGCGACTTGAGCACACTCATCCACAGAATATTCTCGAACGGCCTCATCGCCTCGGCTACCTCGGCCTCATAATCTTGATAGCGGACGTCGATGATCCGGGTCGTCATATCGGCCCGCTCGAGATTGCATCCCAGCCGGTAGAACTCGTAGCCGGCATCATGACTCATCGTTCCAGCGGCGATCCCGGCCAGTTGCTGCACACCGAGAATGATGTCCTTCAAGTAGCCGAATCGTCGTCGCGCCGACAGCCCGTTCGCCAGATGATCATTGGCCCGAAGATACAGTTCATTGATCTGTTCCCAAGCCTCACGGGGGATGATGTCGCGCACGGTTCGCGCATTTTCCCGCGCGAAGCGAAGAGAACACAAAATCGACGCGGGATTCCGCTGATCCCCAATCAAAAACCGAATCACACTGCTCTCGTTCGTCGCCGGACAGTGTTCCGAAAACAGCTCGCGGCTGCCGGTGATCGCGATCAGCGATTCCCAGCCGGGACGGATGTTTTTCGGTAGGTCCAGGATCAGATTGGCATTCGCGGTAATCAGCCGCGCGGTGTTCTCCGCCCGCTCCAAGTAGCGCGCCATCCAGTACAAATGTTCGGCAACACGAGACAGCATCGTCATGATCAACTCTCGTCGTCGTTGACGATCCAGGTGTCCTTGCTGCCGCCGCCTTGCGACGAATTCACCACCGTTGACCCCTTGCGGAGGGCCACGCGGGTCAATCCGCCGTTGGTGACATAGGTTTGAAGTCCGGACAAAATAAACGGCCGGAGATCCAGATGGCGGGGTTCCACGTGCAGGTCCACCAGGGTCGGCGCCGTCGACAGTATCAACAGCGGCTGCGCCATGTAGTTTCTGGGATCCTTTCTGATCTGTTCGGCAAACCAGTCGCGCTCTTTTCGCGTCGATTTCGGGCCGATCAGAATGCCATAGCCGCCGGATTCATTAGCCGGCTTGACCACCAACTCGTCCAGATGGCCGAGCACGTAATCGCGCTGCTCCGGATCGCTGCAGCGGTAGGAAGGAACATTTCGCAAGATGGGCTGTTCGCCCAAGTAGTATTCGATAATCTCCGGGACATAGGTATAAACGACCTTGTCATCGGCCACGCCCGCACCCGGAGCGTTCGCTAAAGCCACTTTGCCGCGCTTCCACGCCCTAAGCAAGCCGGGTACTCCGAGCACCGAGTCTGGATTGAAAGCTTCGGGATCCAGGAACAGGTCGTCGATCCGGCGGTAGATCACATGGACCCTACCGAGTCCTTCGATGGTCCTCATGTAGACACAATCGTCGTCACCGACGATCAGATCGCTGCCTTCGACCAGCTCCGCCCCCATCTGCTGAGCCAGATAGCAGTGCTCGAAATAGGCGGAGTTGTAAATGCCCGGAGTCAGCACCACGACCTCCGGATAATCCACATCCGGTGGCGCGAGCGAAGCCAGGCAGGCATAGAGCTGAGACGGGTAGTCATCCACCGGTTGAATACTGATATTCTCGAATAGCTCGGGGAAAACCCGCTTCATCACCAACCGGTTCTCGAGCATGTAGGAAACACCCGACGGGACCCGTAGGTTATCTTCCAGCACATAGACGGTGCCGTCCCTGTCGCGCACCAGATCGGAACCGCACACGTGCGCCCACACACCGAGCGGCGGATCGACGCCGACACATTCCGGCCGAAAGTTCTTTGAATCGGCCAGCAGCGTCTTCGGAAATACGCCGTCCCGAACAATGTTCTGATCGTGATAGATGTCGTCAATGAAGCGGTTCAACGCCTTGACGCGCTGAATAAGGCCTTGTTCGATCGTCATCCATTCGCGCAGACCGATCGTGCGTGGGATGATGTCGAAAGGCCAGGCCCGGTCGATGGATCCTTCGCTCTCGCTGTAGACGGAGAACGTGATCCCCATACTGAGGATCTCAGCTTCAGCCGCTGCTTTCCTCGCCTCGATTTCGGCATCGGACAATTCACCGAAATGCGAAATGACCGTTTCGGCACCCGGGCGAGGCAGGCCATTGTCGGCGATCAATTCGTCAAAATATGCGTCGGCTTGATAGCTATGCCATGAAATAGTCATGCAGATTGCGAAAGAGTGAGTGTCAGTTTGCCGCGAGGAGCGAACGCGCGCTTCACAGGTTCGCCCGAAAATGGCGCGGGAGCTTCGCACTGGGTCCCTTGCGGTAGCGAAGCAAAATTCTGGCCATAGTGATTAGGGCGCGACCCCGCCCGCCCGGAAACCACTCCTCGGCGACCGGCGCCAACGCCCTGCGGCGGTCCGCGGAGCACCGATGTGCCCAACGCAGCGCGCTTCTGGGTGCAGAGACACAGGCTCCGCCAGGACTTGGTCCTACGACGCAGGCACGAGGTCGCATCAGCCGCACCAACCATAGGCGGACGCACCAATAAGTGCCGCCTGTCGCACCGCTATCGCCCGCTTTCGGTCGAATGGGACGACGCGAGCACGCCAAGGTGCATTCTCCTCGCCCACGAAGCTGCCGTCCAGTCGGCAGTCGGTACCGCCAGTGTGCCGTATCATGCCGTCTTTGCAACGGCGCGGGAGAAAAACCTTGTCACCCCCCCTCAAGAATATCCAACCGTTCTTCGTCATGGAGATCCTGAACCGGGCCAAAGAGCTGGAGCGGCTCGGCAAGGACGTGATCCATTTGGAGATCGGCGAGCCTGATTTCCCGACACCGGCACCGGTCATCCGCAAGGTCAAGGAATGTCTCGATCAGGGGCAGATACGCTACACGCCCGCGGCGGGGTTGCCGGAACTCCGAGAGGCGATTGCGCGCTACTACCGGGAGCGTTATCACCTCGACCTGTCGCCAACCCGAATCTTCGTGACGCCGGGTGCATCGGGGGCGTTCTTGCTTCTCTTTGGCATGCTGGTCGCCGACGGCGACCGCATTTTGTTGGGCGACCCCGGTTATCCTTGCTACGCCAATCTGATTCGGCTCTTCGGCGGCACGGCCACGGCCATTCCCGTCGGACCGGAGACCAATTTTCATTTCACTCAGGCCCTATTTGTTGAGAACTGGACCCACGACACCCGAGGAGCCATTCTGGCCTCCCCATCCAACCCCACAGGAACGATCGTTTCTCGCGAGACACTGGCGGACTTGCTTCGCTTTTCGGAGCGTCGAGGCGGCTTTTTCATCGCCGATGAAATCTACCATGGCCTCGAGTACGCGGCGCACTCACCAACGGCGTTGGAATTTACAGACGAGGTTTTCGTGGTCAATAGCTTTTCCAAGTATTTCGGCATGACCGGCTGGCGGGTCGGCTGGGCCGTGGTGCCCGATACGTTCGTCGAGCACGCTGAGCGTATGGCACAGAACCTTTTCATTTCGGCCCCGCTGCCAAGCCAGCAGGCGGCGTTGGCCGCGCTGTCACAGGAATGCCGGGAAGAACTGGACCAGCGTTGTCGTTCGTTTGCCGAACGGCGCGATTTTCTCGTGGCCGGCCTGATCCAGTTGGGGTTCGCGGTACCCGCCCTCCCGCAAGGCGCGTTCTACGTTTACGCCGAGTGCTCTGCCTTCACGGTCGACAGCAGTGAGTTCGCCAAGCGCATCCTGGAGCAAGCCGGCGTCGCCATCACGCCCGGGAAAGATTTCGGCGCGCATCATCCGGAGCGGTATCTGCGCTTTTCGTTTACCGCGACGATTCCGCGGATGGGCGAGGCGCTGACGAGGCTGCAAACCTTCCTGGCTCAGGACCGTTCAGCCCGCGCGCGCTGACGAGCAGAATCTCGGCCTTGCTCAGTCCGAGCCTCTCCACGAGCCCACGAGCGAACTGCGATCCGATCCTGGGATTTCTGGGCCGCCGCGCAGGATTGGGCGATCAATAGAGACCGGGTACGATGCGCCACGGCACCCGTTGCCGATAGCGCCGCCAATCCTCCCGATATTTCGCGAGACACATGGCATCGTCCCGCCGCTCTCGGTGAACCAGAAGAATCGTGAAGTACACGATGTGGAAGTAGGGCAACACATGCCCGATCCCGGCTGGTAGACACCAGGACAAGGCGATCATCAGGTCGCCGCAATAGTTCATGTGGCGCGCCAAGCCCCACCACCCCGAAGTCAGCAGCAAATCCCCCCTCGCGGTCTGAATATAGTCGGCCGGCCGTCCCCAAACCAGCCGCTCGGGTGCTCGTCGGAATCGGTGTTTCTGACTGTTTGCGCCACGAAAGA
>JALORT010000172.1 GCA_025458755.1 Methylotetracoccus sp. | reverse complement strand
CGGCCAACATTGATCACCAGGCCGTCGCGGCTGCCTCATCTAACATCCGACATGCCAAGCGCGCGGCGGTCCGATTCTGGCCCCGCCGAGTATCACGCAGCAGCACCTGCCGACTGCCGGAGCTGACGCCTGGTTCTGACCATGACCGGACGATGCGCTACCGGGGCCCTTATGCTGTCACACCGCCGGCCGCTCGGCAGGGCCGAATCGGATCAGGACAACAGCGGAACGATCAGCAGAGCCACGATGTTGATGATCTTGATCATCGGGTTGATCGCGGGGCCGGCGGTATCTTTGTACGGATCGCCGACGGTATCCCCAGTCACTGCCGCCTTGTGGGCCTGGGAACCTTTGCCGCCGAAGTTTCCGTCTTCGATGTACTTCTTGGCGTTGTCCCAAGCGCCGCCACCCGTGGTCATCGAGATCGCGACGAACAGGCCGGTAATGATGGCGCCGATCAGCACTCCGCCGAGGGCTTCCTTGCCGAGCAACAGACCGACCAGAATCGGCACCGCCACCGGCAGCAGGGACGGAACGATCATCTCCTTGATCGCCGCTTTGGTCAGCAAATCCACTGCTTTCGAGTAATCCGGCTTAGCCCGGAAATCCATAATCCCGGGGATTTCTCGGAACTGCCTCCGCACTTCGGTGACGATCCCGCCGGCAGCGCGCCCGACCGCTTCCATCGCCATGGCGCCGAAAAGGTAGGGGATCAGCCCGCCGATGAACAAGCCGATCACGATCTTGTAGTTCGACAAGTCGAACGAGACGCGCCCCCCCAGCGCATGCGTGTAGTCGGCGAACAGCACCAAAGCCGCCAGCCCGGCTGAACCGATCGCGTACCCTTTGGTGACGGCTTTGGTGGTATTACCGACCGCATCCAGCGGATCCGTGATCGCCCGAACGGATTCCGGCAAGTTGGCCATTTCGGCAATGCCGCCGGCGTTGTCGGTGATCGGACCGTAGGCGTCCAAGGCAACGATCATACCCGTCATCGACAGCATTGCGGTGGCTGCAATCGCGATTCCGTACAACCCGCCCATCGACTGAGCACCCCAAATACTGGCGCAGACCGCAAGCACCGGCAGCGCGGTCGACTTCATGGAAACACCCAGCCCCGCGATGATGTTGGTTGCATGCCCCGTGGTTGACGCGGAGGCGATATGGCGGACAGGAGCGGCCTCGGTCGCCGTGTAATACTCCGTAATCGCCACCATAAGGCCGGTCAGCAGCAAGCCGATCAGTGCGGAGCCGTACAGACCCAGCGAGGACGCCTCGACTCCCCCGAGCGTCGTACTGAAACCGAAAGTAAACAGCGTGACCGGCAGAAACGCCAACGCCGAGAGCGCGCCGGATACGATCACCCCCTTGTAGAGGCCGCTCATGATCTTCTTACCCGGAACAATCGTGACGAAGAAGGTGCCGATAATCGAGGCGAAGATCGAGATTCCACCCAGCAGCAACGGGTACACGACCGCATCTGAAGTACCCTCGGTGAGCAAGCCCCCCAACAACATAGTCGCCACGATCGTCACCGCATACGTTTCAAACAAGTCCGCCGCCATGCCGGCGCAGTCACCCACATTGTCGCCCACGTTATCGGCGATGACGGCAGGATTGCGGGGATCATCCTCGGGGATGCCGGCCTCCACCTTACCGACCAAGTCGGCCCCGACATCCGCGCCCTTGGTGAAGATGCCGCCGCCCAGTCGCGCAAAAATCGAGATCAACGAGCCGCCGAAGGCTAGACCGACCAAAGCGTGCAGCGGATCGTCCACGCCCCACCCCGTCAGCACCGTGTAATAACCCGAGACGCCCAGTAGCCCGAAACCAACGACCAGCAGCCCAGTGATAGCGCCGCCGCGGAATGCCACCGTGAATGCAGCATTCATGCTGCGGCTGGCCGCCTGCGCCGTCCGCACGTTGGCCCGCACTGAAATATCCATGCCGATGAAGCCGGCTGCCGCGGAGAGTGCGGCGCCCAACGCGAACCCGATGGCGACCGCCCAGCCCAACGCGAAACCGATCAGAACGAACAGAACCCCGCCGACCACGGCGATGGTTCGATACTGCCGATTCAAGTACGCTTCCGCACCCTGCTGGATGGCAGCGGCCACCTCGAGCATCTGTGGATTGCCGGCAGGCTGGGCGAGAATCCACTTAATGGATAAAATGCCGAAAACCAATGCCGAAACAGCGGCGAAAAACGCGAACGCCGTACTCCAATCGACCGCGTATCCGATCAAAACAAACTGGACCAAGCCCCCGAGGGTTATCCTTCTCGTTCGCCGGTCGCCCAGCACCATTTGCAGCCCCTCTTCTGCGCAGGCGACAAGAGACATGGTCATTTTTTCTCCTGAATTTGGTAATTATCGACCAGATGGAACGGGTGTATCCCGAAAGTGAAGCGATCCATTGGAGACTGGTCCGGTTATCGTCGCGCATCGCGACGGCGTCCGGCCGTCGCTGACGGAAATTCCGCGCAACAAACCCGACCGTCCTGATGCAGAGTGAGCCTTCGGCCCACGACCCCTGAACACAATCCAGCTGAGACGTCGCCTGCAGTGCACGGTCAATTAGCCATTCCGGGCATTCACCACGACGCGCCGCAGGGTATACCAAACCTTCAGACCACACAAGCCGCTGCCCGCCCGCCCCGGATGACCAGGGCCACCGAAGGTCACGGCCCGCACGTATGAAGACCCTGGGCGGACTTCTTCCACTGACTTATAATCGCTCCTCGCCCTTCGTTACAGGATATTCCCGGGATTGTTCATTTCCCTCTGTTCTGCACCCGTTCCTTATAAACCGAGACGCGTGCCGATGGATCGCATGGCGACGCTCCCGGACCGTTCGACGCGAGATCGCCCCCGTACCACCGCACGCCGCGACCAAGCTGCCGCGAAGGCTATCGTATGTGGTTTGATCTCGGCCTGATTTTTTTCCTGATCGTGATGAATGGCCTGTTCGCCATGGCGGAGATCGCCTTGGTGTCCGCGCGGAAAATGCGCCTTAGGCAGAGCGCGGAACAAGGGAGCAAGGGGGCCATAAGAGCGCTGGAGCTTGCCGAGCAACCAACGCGTTTCTTGTCCACGGTCCAGGTCGGGATCACCTCGATCGGCATTCTCAGCGGTGCATTAGGCGAACGCGCCGTTGTCGATCAACTGCAAACCCGTCTCGCCGCCGTTCCCGAACTCGCCCCCTATGCGCACGAAATCGCGCTGACGGTAATGGTCATCGGGATTACGTACGTATCGCTGATCATCGGCGAACTGGTGCCGAAGCGTCTCGCGCTGCTTCGTCCGGAACCCATTGCCGCCTTCTTTTCGCGCCCGATGCACTTGCTCTCGGTGTTGGCGCTCCCGTTGGTGAAACTGCTGAGCGTTTCGACGGACCTGATTCTGCGGATGCTGGGCGCGAGGCGCCCGGATGGGCCAACGGTGACCGAAGAAGAAATCAAACTGCTGCTTGAACAAGCCACCATGGAGGGTATCTTCGAACGGACGGAGCAGCAGCTGGTGGAGAATATTCTTCGCTTGGACGACAGGAAGGTCGGAGCGATCATGACTCCGCGCAAGGACATTGTCTTTTTGGACGTCCAGAAGCCGTTCGAACGTAACCGCCAGACTATCCTCGACCATCCGCACTGGATCATCCCGCTTTGCCGCGACGGGCTCGACAACCTCATCGGCTTCGTCAAGACGAAGGACCTGCTCAACCGTATGCTGATCGGCGAGAAGGCCGACCTGCTGCAGCTCAATACCACCGCACTATTCGTCCCGAATTCGCTGTCGCTGATGCAGGTGCTCGAGCAGTTCAAGAAATCCCATCTCCACACGGCTCTAGTGGTCGACGAGTACGGGGAGCTGGATGGACTGGTATCGCTCAGCGATATTCTGGAAGCCATCGTCGGCGATATTCCTTCCGAAGCCGACGATGAAGAGCCGCAGGCGGTACGGCGCGAGGACGGCTCCTGGTTGGTTGACGGCATGCTGGACAGCGACCGGATGAAAGAACTGTTCGGGCTGCCGACGTTACCGGAGGAGCAATCCGGAAATTTTCATACCGTGGGCGGCTTCGTGATGCTCCGTCTCGGCAACGTGCCGAAGGTGACCGATTGTTTCGAATTTGAGGGGTGGCGTTTCGAGGTGGTCGATATGGACCGAAACCGTGTCGACAAGGTTCTGGTCTCGGCGATTCCGCACCCCACGTCGTCGGCATGAAAGCGGCGCCAAGCCCATTGGTTCAGAGCCTGCCGCCATGGAAGACCAACTGTCCCAAGAATTCGTCCCCCTGCTCGAGACACTCGATGCGAGTGATTTGTGCGTGCCCGACCTTGATGCGGAACATATTCACCAGCGGTATTTCCAGAATGTGGGCGATGACCAGACGAATGATGCCGGCATGGCAGATCATCAGCAGGTGTTTTCCTGCATGGCGTTCGAGTGTGTCGCGCCACGCCGCCACCACCCGTTCTTGGAAATCCCCCAATCCTTCAGCATCTTCGGGGCGATTGTTCATCGGATCGCGGTAGAACCGTTGCAGGACGCCGGGATCGTAGAGCGTACGGATTTCTTCACCAGTCTTCCCCTGCCATGCGCCGAAGCCTAGCTCTTTCAAGCGTGGTTCGATTTCCACCGGAATCCGGTGGCGGTCGGCGAGATCCTGAGCGAACGCGCGGCATCGCAGCAGCGGCGAGGTCACGATCACATCCCATGGGAAGTCCCGGCCGACGGCAGCCCGCATCTGGCACCAACCCGTTTCGCTCAGTGCGTCATCGATCTGACCGCGGTAGCGACTGCCGCCGACGGGTTCGCCGTGACGCATCAGGTCGATTAGCGTCGTGACGCGTTCATCGGTGATCACGCCTCCAACACTCCCGCCAAGTGCTGGCGTGCTGCGGCGACCGCCTGCAGCACTTGTTCCGGCGCAGTCCCGCCGTAATGCTTGCGCGCGGCAACCGAACCCTCCAACGTCAACACGCTGAAGACATCCTCCTCGACCAACGGCGACAAGGACTGCAGTTCGGACAGCGGCACGTCCGACAGGTCGCGTCTGGTCTCGATCGCCTGGCGCACCGCTTTGCCGACCACTTCATGGGCGTCGCGGAACGGCAGGCCCTTGCGCACCAGGTAGTCCGCCAAGTCGGTCGCCGTCGCGTACCCCTTACTGGCCGCTTGATACATGTCCCGCCGGTTTGCTTTGACATGGGGCATCATGCCGGCAAAGGCACGCAGGCAGTCTCTCAAGGTGTCGACCGTGTCCAGCAAGGGCTCCTTGTCCTCCTGATTATCCTTGTTGTAGGCCAGCGGTTGGCTCTTCATCAGCGTCAGCAAACCAAACAGATGCCCGAACACACGCCCCGACTTGCCGCGGACCAGTTCCGGCACATCCGGATTCTTTTTCTGCGGCATGATCGATGAGCCGGTGCAGAATGTGTCCGGCAGTTCGACAAACGAAAACTGCGGCGAAGCCCAAAGAATCAACTCTTCCGCAAAGCGGCTCAAATGCATCA
>JALORT010000171.1 GCA_025458755.1 Methylotetracoccus sp. | reverse complement strand
ACGCCGAACGCAGGCCGGCCGATGCGTTCGAAGCGGCAGGACGCATCAACAACGGCGGCAGGGTGCGGATTGCATGATCCGGAAAGCTGTCATCCCGGCTGCCGGTTACGGAACGCGGCTCTTGCTTCTGACCAAGTCCCTGCCGAAAGAGATGCTGCCGATCGTCGACCGGCCGGTCATCCAATACGTGGTCGAAGAAGCCGCCGCGGCCGGTATCCAGGACGTGCTGATCATCATCAGCCGGGGCAAACGCGCCATCGAGGAGCACTTCGACCGCCACCCCGAGCTGGAAGCGCTGCTGACGACCAAAGGCCGAACCGCCGAACTCGAATCGCTGCATCGGCTTTCGTCCATGGCCCGAATCCACTTCGACTGGCAGCAGACGCTCCGCGGGCTCGGTGACGCGGTGGCCTACGCGCGCGACCATGTCGGCCGCGAGCCATTTGCGGTTCTGCTGGGCGATACGGTGGTCAGATCCACTGTTCCAGCCACCCTGCAGCTGACCAACATGCATAAGCTGCACGGTGGAGCGATGGTTGCCTTGGAGGAAGTTCCATCGGACAAAGTCTCCCGCTACGGCGTGATCCGCGGCCTCAGCGCCGACGGCCGCCTGTATCGCATCGATGGACTGCAGGAGAAGCCCCCTCCGGAAGCTGCGCCATCCAACCTTGCCGTCGCCGGCCGCTACGTGCTGACACCGGACATCTTCGACGTCTTGGAACGGACAACACCGGGACGGAATGACGAAATTCAACTGACCGACGCGCTGAACGAACTGGCCGAGACCGGACGCCTGAAGGGCGTTCGAATCGATGGCCGACGTTACGACATCGGCAGCCGGCTGGACTGGCTCCAGGCGAATATCGACCTGGCTTTGGAACGCCCCGATGTCGGTCCAGGCTTGCGCGGATACCTGACTACGTTGCTCGGACCCGGCGATGCGACAGACGCCTAGCCGAATGCCACGGACCACGCTGATGATGCAAGCCGCGTCGTCTGGAGCGTCTTCCTGCTTCTCTTGCCCATCCGAGGTTTCATGATGGCCGTAACCAACACCTCATCACACCGTCCACTCACCGGCATCTTCCAAGATCATTTGGCCAATTCGATCGTTTGCGCCGAACTCCTTGGTCAGCTGTTCCTGAATCTTCAGGAACCCGCATTTCATGTCGCGCGCATCAAGCAGTTGGAGGAACAAGGCGACCAGCTGACTGCCGAGGTTTACGACGTGCTGGCTTCGCTGCCTGACTCCGAGATGGCACAACTGACCGAGCAGTTTGCCAAGTACCTCGATGACATCGTCGACGGCATGAACACGACGGCGCGCATGATCGATGTTTTCTTGCCAACGTCGCTGGAAGATGCTGGTCGGCAACTCGCGGACTTGATCGGGGCGATGGTAGCGAGATTGCACACTGAAGTTTTGGAATATCCCGACAACCGACTGGAAAGCGTGCGGGAGTGCCGCAAAGCGCTGAAACGTTGGGAGGAAAGCGCCGATACCATCTACCACGAGTGGCGCAAAGATCACCGGCACCACGGCAGGCTGTCGCTACGGGCGGAAACCGACTGGGACGAATTGTTGGGAATCATGGAACAGACGACCGACGCCTGCTACCACGCCGCACTGATCCTGGAGCGGTTGGCCAAAAATCATCTCGCCCGGATGAACACTGAGAGTGGGCAAAGCTGCACGCAGTGACGCCAGCGTTGTAGGGCCGCTGAGCGACGTGTTCCAAAAGTCTCACCGTACCTGCACCGGACGTCTCGGCTAACCACACCCCCAACATGGATCGTTCCTCGGAACCACACATTGTCCAGCGCTACGACGGGGAACTGAATCATCTGCACTATCTCGTGCTCGAGATGGGCGGACTAGTGATCTATCAACTGCGCTCCGCATTGAATGCGTTCGCTAAACGTGATGAGGCACTCGCGCAGAAGGTGATGGAGCGGGACCGTGAGATCGATCAGTTGGAGGCTAACGCCGATGACACCATTTCAAGTGTCATTGCGCGGCGCGCGCCGATGGCCAACGACTTGCGCCTGGCGATGGCCACCTCGAAATGCGTGGCGGCATTGGAGCGGATCGGCGATGAAGCGGTCCGGATCGCCGGCGTGGTCTCGCTCCTCGAACACGGCCCGGCGACCGAGTTCCAACGCAAGCGGGCGCTGGAGGTCCAGCGAATGGGTGACATGGTGTTCGAGAGTCTCAAACAGGCGGTAGAAATGTTTGATGTCTGGGACGAGGCCAAGGCCCGAGCGGTCATTGCCCGCCAACGGAGCGTGGAGACAACGTTCGATTCGATCTTACGGCGACTGATGACGCGCCCGCTGGACGATTCCCGCGCGGTCAGTTGGGCGATGAGCCTGGTGGTGGTGATCAAAGCGCTGGAATGTGTCGGTCATCACAGTCAGCATCTGGCCGAGTACGTGACGATGCTGGTCAAGGGCTCAGTCGGTCGAGACCCCGCGCCGTGACGATGCGTGACGAAGGGTAACCAGCCTGCCCGTCGTGGAGAAGGTGGACTGGGACGGCGCGAGCGCCTGCCGTCCGGTTAGAGCGGCCCTCAAGCCAGCCGAGGGCGATCGCGCCCTCCGATGGCGCGGCGACCTTTACGACGGCGGCCGACTGGCACAGCTGATCAACAGGGCGATATACTGGCCACCTGCCGCCGGATCGCGAACGGGTTAAACGCCTTCCAAACGCAGCGCGGCTTCGCCTGCCGCTGTTTCGCCGGGGCGGACCGCCTCGCCAGAACCTCTTTTTCCGCCTCCAACCAATCGATGAGGTCATCGCCTGGCGCAAACCCGCGTTTCTCGGCGCGGTAGTAGGTGGCTTCGGCAATCATCGCCTGCACGGCGACCGGCTGCGGTGCTTGGGGCGGGATCAGCCCGAATCTCAACAAATCGAGCAGATTCTGTTCTGGCACCTTCGCGAGCCCCAGTTCCTTGGGTTCGACTTCTCGCAACGTGCTGAACAGCCGATCCCAGACCGGGAACACGGCCCCGTAGTTATGATCATGCTCGGCCCGCGCCGAGGAGTGGTGGACCCGGTGCAGAAAGGGCACCACGACGAGCCGGCTGAGTCGGTACTCGCCCGGGAAGGCGATATTGGTGTGATGAAACATCACGAACAACGTCACCAGGGCTTCGTTGGCCAGCACCACGGCCGCCTCGATGCCGGTCAGCGTGATGAACGCGGCCTTGACCACCGTCGTCAGAAACACCTCGACACCGTGCAACGGGAAGTCGTGGACGCATTCATGCAGCGATCGCTGTGATGGGCTTTGTGGAATAGCCACAGTGCATCATAACGGTGATTGGCGCGATGCCACAGATACAGCGCCAGATCGAGCGGCAAAAAGGACACGATGGCTTTGACGACCGGGCTCGATATGTCGCGGAGGAGCGCGAGGGGGGCAAACCGCTCGGCCATCAGCCAAAGCGACGAGACCGATAGCAGCGACATCAGCGTATCGTTCAGAATGAACGCGCCGAGGTTGGTGAAGTACGATTAGCGGACGGTCCGGCGTGCATGTTTCCGGAAGGCGAAGCGCGCTTCCAGGGCAAACAGCACCCCGAAGGCGACCAGTACCGCCGGTGCCCGCAGTTCCCCAATGCTCAAGTTCTCGGCCACTCGATGGCATTGACGGTGTTCTGTAGGGGTGTCAACGAACTTAACATAGCGAATCCTCCGCTGCAAAAAGATGCCTATTGGCGTCAGGGAATGATGATAACGCCTTAGGTTCATAATTTTCGGTAAAGGAGCATTATTGCTTTCTTAAGGACAAATTATCCGGAAGTGAGATCGACAGCGAAATCTCACGCCGTTCTGATGGCGATGATCGGTCTGGCCGTCCTGATGTCTGTCTCACCGATCGGCCTGTGAGGGAATGCCGCCGGTGGCTCCAACGACTCAAGGCACCGTCCGACATCGGTCCGATTGGCGTTGTCTGGAACCTCACGGAACCAAGCCCTACGAGCCCCTGCTGAACTGTCATCAAAAAGTCACAATGATTGGATACGCTTCGGCCCTGGACACGCCCTCAATCTGCAGGGCGCCATCCAGGGACGGATGTCTTGCGATTGGGCTCTCCAGCCGTCCCCGTCGGCGCTTGACCGCGCTCATCGCTCGCCGCGGAGGGGAATGGCGCACGGCCTCCACCGTTTCCGGAAATCGTCAGCTCGTGGAACGCCAAGAGTCGCCGCAGGGTCTGGCGAATGGCGCCCCGCCAAGCAACCCTCGGGTCAGCGCGATTCTCAGCCGACTCGCTGACGCCCCGGCCTCCAAATCTCCGTGTTCTAAGCGGAAGGTCCCTGCCGCTGCCGACAGAGCGCTGAGTGAAAGAATCGCCTGTCATGAACGCTCTGTCTGCGGATACCGCCACCTCAGGGTGCGGGCGGCAAACGCTGCGGCACCGCTCCTTCTCGCGCCGGAGCGGGCTTCGGCGGAAGATCGGATGGCCGGTTGCCTTCCACGATCACGTGCTGCGGGAAGATCATGATCGGCAGCAACATGCTGACCGTCGTGATGATGGCGTCCGACACCGTGTCCTGGGTCCGGGCGCGCACTTCCACCAGATTCTCTTTGCGAATGATGTCCTCGGGCTGGGTCGTCCAGATCGGGACGAACCCGTACAGCACGTACCAGTTCTTGTATTCGGTTCGGAATTTGACCGGTTCGTCCTGAGACAACAGACGAATCTGTCGGCCTAGCGGCGCGTGCAGCTTGGTCTGGAAGCAGCCGGACAGAAAGATCAGTGTGCCGATCAGTGAGATGAGGCGAAGCTGGCGCATGATGTCGACCCCCTCGGTCCGTCAGTTCGTCGTACGACCTGGGTCCGCCGGCGCCGCCGCCGGCGGCGGTGATGCCACTGCCGGTTCGGGGTTGCCCTCGACGACCAGCGTGCGGCGCGGGAAGCCGATCGGGCCGGTAAAGGTGCTGATCAAGCCGTCGACGAAGGTATTGACCATGTAGATCCGCGCCGTGGTCAGGTGCTTATCCTGAATGATTGTGGCGGCATGCGTCTCCGCTTCGGAGAACGGTCTGTTGCCCCAGTACTTGAACCAGACCACTTGTTCGGCGCGAACCTTCGCCGGGCTTTTCTCCGCCAGCAGTCGGACATTGGCTCCGCGCGGAGCATCGAGGTAGATATCGCCGCAACCGGCCAATAGCAGCGTGCTCACGAAGAGACTTACGCGGCGCAGGCCGCAGTGCATCGATGGGCTGTTCATGCCTGAAGGAATGTTCATGCTCAAAAAATCTCCTTCTGAAGTAAGCCACCAATTCCTGATTCCAACGCCCGTGCTGTTCGAAACGGAACTCGAGATTGACAGTGATTATACGTGAGCACGATCGTACTTCGGCAACGCTCTCGAACGGGCTGGAAGCGCCGCATCGTCTGCATGTAGAAGTAATTCACGTTGTCGTGATTGGTGGGTGCCCCAGGTGCATTCCGGGCGAAGTTGCCCTTGATTAGTTAGTTCCAGCCGGGGCCTCCAGGGTGACATCGTCG
>JALORT010000170.1 GCA_025458755.1 Methylotetracoccus sp. | reverse complement strand
GCACAGGGGCAAGCGATCAGCAGCACCGCGACGGCATTCGAAAAAGCGACCGTCGGTGCGGCTCCGGCAGCCAGCCATCCCAGCAGGGTGGCGGCCGAGATGGCCATCACCGCCGGCACGAACACGGCACTGACGCGATCCACCGTTTTCTGAATCGGCAGCTTGGTGGCCTGAGCGTGATCCACCATGTGAACGATGCCGGACAGCACGGTGTCCGCCCCCACCGCCGTGACGCGGACTTTGATCGCCCCGGCGCCATTGATACAGCCGCCGATGACGATGTGTCCCGGTTCCTTGACGACGGGCATGCTTTCGCCGGTGACCATCGACTCGTCGATCGTGGACACGCCTGCGATGACTTCGCCGTCCGTCGGAACGCGTTCTCCGGGACGAATGATCAGAATCTCGCCGACCAGCACATCGTCGATCGGCACCGTGATTTCCTCGCCGTCGCGCAAGACGTTCGCCGTCAGCGGCTGCAGATCGATCAGGCTGCGGATGGCTTCCTGAGCGCGCCCGCGCGCCTTTTCCTCCAGGTAGCGCCCCATCAACACGAACGTGACGATGGCCGCCGCCGCCTCGAAATACAACTCCTTCTGCCGCGTCAGCAGCCCGATAACGCTGTAGCCATAGGCCGCGCCCGATCCCAGGGCCACCAGCGTATCCATGTTGGCCGAACCGTGTTTGGCCAGCGACCAGGCTTTAGCGAACATCGGTGCCGCCGCCCAGCACACGACCGGCGCAGTCAACAGCAGTTCGAGCCAGTGGAAGATCCGGCCGTGCGGCATCGCCATGCCGATCAGGACGGCCGGCAGGCTCAGCACCGCCGACCAGAAGAAACGTCGCTTGGCGGCAAGCAGGCGCTGCTTCTCTTTCGTCAGATGAAGCTTGCGCTGGGCCAGCGAGCCCAACGGTTGCGCCTTGTAGCCCCAACGCCCGACCAAGTCGACCAGCGAGTCCTTGTCAAGGCGTGCGCGCACCGCAGCGGTTTCAGTGGCGTAATTGACCGTGGCCTGTTCGATGCGAGGGTCGCGCCGCAACAACATTTCAACCAGCAGCGCGCAGGAGGCGCAAGTCATCCCATCGATCGCCATCGTATATTCGGTAACCGGTGCGTTCGGGTCGACTTCGCGGGATCCGGAAGCTGTCCGTCGCCCCGCATGCCCCAGGTTCTCGATGATGCGGTCGACCAGCGTCAGCAGTTTCGCCTTCGGCAGCACGACCGGGTCGAAGCAGATGGCGATCGAACCCAACTGAGGAACTGCCCGGACATCGCGCACTGCTTGATGCTTCCGCAGCAGGATGTCCAGCGCATAGATTCGTTCCAGGTCCTTCCGCAACCCCGGTGCGATGATCCGGATCCGCCGCCGGAGATTATGAACGAGGGCGAAGTTTTCGAATTCCGGTGTGGCTGCGGCTTCCACGGTGCGCTCCATCGGCCTATCTCTTTTTTGGCCGCCTCGAACGAACCAGCAGGTAGATCAGGTAAAACGCCGCCATCCACTCGTAGCGGTAGCGCCAAGGCTGGCGCAGCCAGTGCTGCGTGATCATGTGCCAGTGGAGTTTGATCAGGAACAACACCAGCGCATCGTTGAGGAATTCGATGACCGTGTTCTCATTGAACCAGGGCACAGCCACCCCGCCGGGGGCTCGGCGGACCAGGAGGCCCAGCCCCGCCGCGTTGCCGCTGCTCGCGGTCAGCTTTTCACGAATCCAGCGGGCAGGCGCGAAGCCGGAAGCCTTGGGTTGAGGAGGAGTCGCTACCGCGTGATTTGCACCTCCGCAACAGCTCGCGGCAGCCTCCGACGCGGCAGCCAGTCGGTTGAGATGCTGGCTTAGGTCCTCCCCGCGGCAGAGCGATTCGATGAAACGGATAGAGATTTTGCCCTGCCTCGAGTAAAAGTCGACGCGGTAGATCCCTTCGATCTCGTGCAGGCCTTCGACGATGGACTGCCGCGACGCAGGGGAGCAGAGCCGTTTGGGGACCTGGAACCGAACGTGTCCGGCAGTGCGGTAACGGAGTTTGATGTCGTTTGCTGGGCTCATGACCTGAAGCGGCGGACAAGCTTGGGGTCGGTCACTCAAGGCGGTATGGTCTGCCGTAACCGAAGCGCACAGACCACGGCAGTCATGCCTAGCCGAAGATCGGCGTCAGGCGCTGCCGGCGTCATCGGCCGCTTCTTTTTGGCCGGAAATGATGTCCTCCAGATTCTCCCTTTGCTGCAGCACGAAATCCTTGCTTTTTTCACCGGCGCGGTTGGCTGCTTCGATAATTTCCTTGCGGTACTTGTGGACGAGATACCCAACGGCGACTCCCGCGCCGAACAAAATCAACGGGTGTTTGGACAGAGTGCTCATAGAGATTTCCCCTTGTTGGATGTTGCCGCCGCGACCGCTCCAGCGGCCACAGCACGATCGTTCATCGCCGGACGTGTATCGATCAAAGCAGCATGCTCCTTCATGCTGCCGCCCATTATGCACGTTGCCCCGGAACCCATCGGGATTCACGCGCCTGCGACTTCGATGGATGTCGCTGCAGTCTCCACCAACGTCATCGCACCATGGACATGAACCCTATGCCCTGTCTCCAGACTCGCTTTTATCGGCCCGGGCTGGTCGCGATCATGAGGGACGGTTCGCGACGTTGCTCAAACTTCGGATGCATCGCTAGTGGCTTTCGTCCGTTACGATGTCATCTTCATTCAGCATTTGGAAGATGCCGAAGCAGCCTTCACAACAAAAGCGCTTGGGGCCGCTTCGGGTCATCAGAAAAAAATCGTCGACCTCGACGGGCAAACCACACAGGTCGCAAGGATAGGGCTCATTGGCCTCGGTCGGAGACATCCGGATGGGTAGTGGGGCTGGCGTAATCGCGCCCGAACTCTACCGACAACAGCGATCGTTGTCTAGAGATAGGCGAGGTGGTCTCCGCGGCACGTGCTCTTCCGTGCCGCGGCAAAGCAGGGACTGTAACACCGGAAGCCCGGTGCTTCGGCTCGACCGACGGGCTTCCAGTCTGACGGCCGTCCGTGAACTCAGTGACAACTGAACGCGGCGGGAGCGTCCTCGGATCCGTTGGAGGAGCCATTGACGGCGCGGCTGGAGGCACGCATCAGCGCGATGCGGAGGGCGCCAGTGACACTGGCACCCAAGCCGACCTGCATGGCCAACGCCGGCACGAGGATCAGAGACGCGAAGGCGAGGCCCGTGCCGAGCAGCAGCTTGCCGGATTCGTTGGTTCGTCCTGAAGAGGCGGTGTTGACGGCGGTAAGAGCATTGGCGGTCATGATGGCTTCCTGTGAGTAAGTTCGTTCGTGTTGACCCTTGGGGATGTTTTGTGAACATTGCATTCAACAATCGTGCCCAAATCGGCAGCCCCGGTCGCAGCGCGCAGGGCGGCCGATTCACCGGCCTGATCAGGCCGGTTCCTGTGTGAATTGACGCAGAAAGGTGTGGCAAAGGCCACAGTTCCCGCGCTGGCCTATGACAAGACGCCAGTGCGGCGGGATCTCGTGAGCTCCGCGAGCGTTGAAGCTCGCGAGCCTGGGGTACGAAGTAGGCTCATCGTGAGTGTCCCAACCGCGGCGACGCCGGAACGGCGTGTTTCCCGGCCGACCGCTCGAGCCTGCCTGCCGTCGCATCCTATTGATTGCCATGACGTGAGGTTTCATGACCGACAGGCCTTGCTGCCAGGTGCGGCAAATCCCACACTTTGCAGCGGGGAACTCGACGTGTTAAAGCAGCGTGCTTGGGTGGCGGGACACTGGGGTCAATCGCTGCTGGCGGGTTTCGATCGAAAAGGCAGCAGCAGCAATGCCACCAGCCCCAGCCGTGCCGGATTCCGCTCCTCTTGCAGTCCGATCTCCATCGTTGCCTGCCCGCGTCGCGGTTCGGCGCGGTAGGTGCCGCACCACCAGTCCCACCAAGGGACGGAGAAGCCGAAGTTGGAATCGGTTTCAAGCCGTTCGGTGGAATGGTGGATGCGATGCAGGTCGGGGGTGATCACCAGCCACCGCAGCGCTTTTTCGATTGCCGCAGGTAGCCGGACGTTGCCGTGATTAAACTGGGCGCAGGCGTTCAACAACACTTCGAAGCACAACACAGCAAGCGGCGTGATGCCGAAACTGATGACCAGAATCATCTTGTAGAACATCGACAACACGATTTCCACAGGGTGAAAGCGGATGGCGGTCGTGGTGTCGAACGCGGGGTCGCTGTGGTGGACTTTGTGCAGCCGCCAGAGCCACGGCACTTTGTGAAAGAGCACATGCTGGGCGTAGATCGCGAAGTCCAGCAGCAGCAGTCCGGCGACAAATCCGAGCCATGCCGGTAGCGCGGTGAACGTGAGCAGACCCCATCCTTGCTGTTCCGCAAGGAAGGCGGCGGCGTAGGCACCGCCACCGCTCAACAGGCGCAGCGATAAGACATTGAAGGCCATGAGACTGAGGTGGCGTGTCAATCGGGCCAGTTTCGGCTCGGGCGCCTGCCGGAACGGACGCCACGCTTCCCACAGCAGCATTGCGGCGAACACGGCCAGAAAAATCGCGAGACGCATGGCCGAGGGGTCGGCCGGCGCGGAATCAATCAACATGGTGGTAACCCTTTAACCCCGGGGGAAATTGGCGTAACGCAAATCATAGCCGAGTGCGGACACCCGATCAGCAAAGCACTGTGCAACTCTGCTCGACGGCTCGGCTCTGATAGAATCCCATCCGCCGCCCACGCCGATGCGGGCCGGACCCGGACCGCGCTGCGCCCGCGAGAGGTCGACCCCGACAGCGGCGCCGGCGGCGTGTCGAAGGGACTCCCGGCGTGCTGCTGTTGGTCGAGTAGACAGCGCCATCCGCGCCGGGTTCGGCTGGTGGTGTTCTGAAGTCTCCCGCATCCCGGCTGATCGTCCGGGATCAACCGATGAGGCCGGCGACGGAGTGATCCGCAGCTCGGCGCAGCACCGCGAACCTGCGGCAGTCGATTTATTGACAATCCTCAATCCGTCAGGCAACGTGACGCCGCCCATAGGGCTTAACCCGCACATGGACCGAAACCGAGACATGGCCGGCTGATTGGCGACGATGTCCAGCTTAGACGACACTGAATGGGCGTTACGCGTCGATCTGGCCGCCGCGTTTCATCTCGCCGTGGCGAATGATCTGCACGAGGGGATCGCCAATCACTTTTCTGCGGTACTGCCGGACGGACGGCATTTCCTCGTCAATCCGTTCGGACTGCATTTTGCCGAAATCACGGCCTCGAACCTGATCGTCTGCGATTTGGACGGCCGCGTCGTGCGAGGGGAAGGGCAGCCTTCGGCCTCGGCACATCACATTCATGCACCGATCCACCGGCGGGTTCCGCGGGCGAAAGTGCTGCTACATACCCATCAGCCGTACGCGACGGCGTTGACCCTGCTGCAGCGGGGGCGGCTCGAGTGGGCGTCGCATACCAGCTGCCGCTTCTTCGGGCGGGTAGGGTACGACTCCGATTATGACGGAGTGGCGCTGGCGGATACCGTGGGTGAGCGAATGGCGCTGGTTCTGGGCGAC
>JALORT010000169.1 GCA_025458755.1 Methylotetracoccus sp. | reverse complement strand
CGTTGGGAAATTCAGGTCTCGCCCATGCCGATTCCGGCGGGAAATCTCAGCAATGTGAATTTTCCCAACACACCGGTTTGGGTGGATGTCAGCGCTTCTTGGGGCGATGACCAGCGGCGCGCACTCAGATTGAGTACGATGCGCCTGCTGCCCGCCTCGGTTCCAGGCGGTGCGCCGAATCTGCCGCCGCGGCGGCCCGGTACCTGACGTGGCAACGGGTCCGAACCAGCGCGGATTCACACTGCTGGAAGTGCTTATCGCAGCGACGCTAATCGCCATCATGATGGTGCTGCTGTTCGGTAGCTTACGCCTAGGTGCGGGGAGTTGGGACAGCGGTGAGCAGCGCTTCGATCGGACGAGCCAGATGCTGGTGGTCCAGTCGTTCCTGCGCAAGCATCTATCGGCGGCGCTGCCGTGGCCTTTGGGTGATGCGGTACGCCCGGGTGCCCAGTTCATCGGCAATCGCCGATCATTCGACTACGTGGGCTTCCTGCCATCTCAGATCAGGACCGGCTTATACCGATTCAGGGTGTTCGTCGATCGGCGAGGAGACCGCAAGAGCCTCAGGGTGTCGGTCCGGTCACTGGGGGTGCCGCCGCGGGACGAGAAAATCGAAGATCTGGAGATACTGCCGGAGGTGGACGATGTCCGGTTTGCCTACCTGGCCCGCGCGACGCCGGAGGTCAAACCGGTCTGGGTCGAGGAATGGGTCGAGGATATGATTCCCGCGCTGGTTTCGATTCGCGTCGAACTGCCCGGACAGGACCCATGGCCGGCGCTGCTGATCGCGCCGCGTATCGACCCGCCGTCTTGATGCGCAGCGTGCACACCGGTTGTTCCCGGCAATGCGGCATGGCGTTGATGCTGGTGCTTTGGGTGCTTGCGGTGCTGACCATCATGGGCGGTGCGTTTGCGCTGTCGACGCGCCGCGCTCTGGAGCAAACGCAGTACGAACAGGTCGCCGCGCAGTCCGTGGCGCTGGCCGACGGCGGTGTGCACTACGCTATGTTCATGCTGACTCATCCGGACCCGATGCAGCGCTGGCGCAGCGACGGGACGGTTTATCCGCTCCGATTGCCGGCTGGTGATCTCCGTATCCAGATCCACGACGAAGGCGCGAGGATGGACATCAATGCGATGCAGGAACCTACGCTGCGCGCGTTTTTCGCGAGTGTGTTCGGCGACGACGCGTTGGCCGCGCGACTGACCGATACCGTGCTGGATTGGCGGGACCCCGACAGCTTGCGCCGCATGCAGGGGGCCGAGATCGAAGATTACCGAGCAGCCGGACGCATGCCGGGGCCGCAGAACCGGCCATTCCTGATGCCGGAGGAGTTGGCCGGCGTGCTCGGTATGACGCCGGATATCTTTCTTAGGCTCGAATCGCTGATTACGGTGTGGTCAGGGCAGGACGGGATCGATCCGACCAAGGCGTCCGCGGAAATGCTGCGCGTTCTGTTCCGCGGCGACGAGAAGATGGTTGCCCAGGTGCTGGCGGCGAGAAGCGCGAACCTCGACGGCCGCGGTCCGGGCCTCACGATACCACCGGTGCCGGGCTTCAATTTTGTGACCGCGACCAATGCCGCGTATCGAGTCTCGGTCGATACCTCGATCAACGGTGAGCCTGGGCTGGGCGTCGAGGCGGTGGTTCGTACCGGAGGCGTTGTTGCCGGCAAACCGTTTGCGATTGCGAGCTGGAAGGTCCTGACCGCGGCATCCGGGGTGCCTCCGACTGCCCGCGATGCCCTCGGATACCGGTAGCGGCTGGGGGACGGCGATATGAGCATGCAAATCTGGAGGTCGGAGCGGCGTTCGTCCAGCCTGCGTCGTTGCGGCGAACGGGCCATGCGGGGCCGCCAGAGTGCTGGCGGTGCAGTCGATCGTAACCGCCGAAACCCGCGGGTTTCGGCTCACGGCGCATTGCCGTTGCGCCTGGCTTGCGGCGACGCGCCAGATGCGGGAAGGGTATCGTGGCGCTGTTGAACAAACGAATCCAGCTCAAAATCGAGGGCTTCCTGCGGTGGTGGGGCGCTGAACTGGCGTTTCTGGTTCCTTCGCAGGTCAGGAAGCTGCTGGGCGGTGCTCGACCGGTGCTGACCCTGACCAAGTCGGGCGACGCGGCTCGCGTGGTCATGTGGGACCGCAAGGCGGAAGAGGACTTGGGACTATTCCCTCTGGATGGGGACGGCGGCGCCCGGGCGCGGGAGGCGCTTTGGCGGGAGCGCCCCGAAGTGCAGAACGCCGAGGTTCTGCTGAACCTGACGCCGGCGGAATCGCTCGTTAAACGCTTCCGCTTGCCGGAGGCCACCGAGGAGAACCTGGAACAGGTCGCGGGTTTCGAACTGGATCGTTTGTCGCCTTTTCGATCCGAACACGTCTATTATCATGCCCGACTGGTCGACCGTTTGCCTGAAACCAAACAGATCGTGGCTGAATTGGCGCTGACGCCCAAAAGCGTGCTTGACCCGTTGCTGGAAGAATTGGCGGCTTGCGGTTGGCATCCCGACCGTGTGGAGATCGCGGCCAATCCCGCCCGCCGCTCCCACCAGTTGTTGCCCGAGCATTTTCGCAGGCCGCGGGCGCGATTGCCGCAAATGGTCAATCTGGCGTTGGGCGGCCTGGCCTTGATGCTGCTTCTGTTGATCGTCCTGGTACCCATCGGGAGGGACTATCGGCGGAGCAAGGTGCTCGAGCAGGAGCTTCGGCGCGTCAGCAAGGAGGCCAAGGACGTCGAGGCGTTACGCCAGGACGCAGAAAAACTGGCCCGCGAGGCCCGTTTCGTGCTCGACAAGAAACGCAGCGAGCCGGCCCTGGTCGATGTGTTGAACGAACTCACGCGGGTGATTCCGGACAATACCTGGCTCTACGGGATGCAGTACAAGGACCGGCGCGTGATTATTCAGGGCCAGTCACCGTCGGCGTCGAGTCTGATCGCGGTGGTTGAATCGTCGCCATATTTCCGGAATACCAGCTTCGTCTCGCCGGTCACCAAGGATGTGACCAGCGGACTGGAACGTTTTCAGATCGCCAGTGAAGTCATCAATGGTAGGCTTGCCGACACTAAACCTGCAAAATCTGAGTAAGGAGCGGGGCATCGCCGTCGCCCTGCTGGCGGTGGCGCTCGGTCTGGTCTACGTCGTGGTGGTCGGGCCGTTGATCGACCTCGGGCGTGAGTACTCGGATTCGGTCGAGGATCTCGAATTCCGCCTGGCGCGCTACCGCAAAGTCGCCGCGGAGAAGGGCTACTGGGCTCGACGCGTGCAGGAGATCAAGCAGAACAGCAGCGTCTCCGAGCACTATATTTCCAGGGACACCGCCGCGCTGGCGTCGGCCGATCTGCAGACACTGATCAAGGACACGGTCAATGCTTCGGGGGGGGAGTTGATCAGCACGCAGGTCACGCCCGAACAGCAGGAGGATCAACTGACGCGCATCTCGGTACGGGTGCGCATGAACGGGAGTACCCGCGTGCTGCGCGACGTGCTGCATGCGATCGAAACGGCAAAACCGCTGCTCTGGGTCGATAATGTCAACCTGCGGCCCATCCGCATGCCGCTACGGCCTGGACAGAAAGGGGTCGCCGATCGTCTGAGCATCGATTTTGAGGTCATCGGCTACATGCGGGCGGGTTGAAATTGGCCAGAATCTGGACCCCGAAAAGTCAGGACTTCGCGCTCACGCTTCCGCTCGGCCTGCTGTGTCTGCTGTTGGGCGGGGCTCTGCTGATGGAGTTGCTGTTCGTTCAGCGCGCTGCCTCCAGCCGGGCGCACGACGCCGAAGCAACGGATCAGCAGCAGTTGCCGGGCAGCGTGGAACCCGATGCCGTCTTCCAGTTGCCGCCGCTCGATGAGTTCTCCGCGTTTGTCGACCGCCCGCTGTTCGTCGAGGGACGCAAGCCGCCGCCGGCGGAAGGAGAGCAGACGCAGACGACGAAAGCGGAGGATCTGGCACCCCTGGAACTCAGCTTGATGGGCGTGATGTTGAGCCCGCACGGCCAGATGGCGATCCTGGCCGAAGCCTCCGGCAAGAACCGGCGGGTCAAGTTGGGGGGGACCATCGACGGGTGGCGTCTCACCGAACTCAAGCCGGACCGTATAACCTTGCAGCGGGGCGAGGAGCAGCGCGATCTGCCGCTGATGAAGCCCCGGCCGAAAGGCCCCCCCGCAACAGCGGCGGCACCCGGCCAGCCGGGGCTGTTCCCGCCCGGTGCGCGACGCGGAAAGCCTGCACCTGCACATGCACCTGCGCCGCCGCCGCAGCCTGCCGTCGAGGTGAATGAACCCGGCGCCGAAGAGATGGTGGAGCCGGCGGATACCGGCGAGCCGGCGGGATTCGAGGGGGAGGAATGAATGTTTAAAGTATTGATCGTATGTTGAACCATAAACTCCGCATCATCACCGCGGCTCTCGCGTCGGCGGTGGGGCTGTCCGCCTGCGAGGACCTCGGGCCGAAGATGAGCCAGCAGCTGGAACTGCCCCGCAACCTTGAGTTCGAGAAGACGGTGCGGGAGCCGCCGAAAGAGTCCGGACCTGAGGGGATCAAAGGGGTGGAGGCGCTGAAAAAGCCCGAGATCTACCCCGCCACCGGGCCGGTGGTGGGTTCCCCGGCCGGACGAGGCCGCGCACCGTCGAAGGAGGGGCGCTACACGTTGAACTTCGACGATGCCGACGTCAGCGAGGTGGCCAAGGCGGTCCTCGGAGACATCCTGAAGTTGAATTACGTGATCAGCCCCAAGGTCTCCGGCAAGGTCAGCCTGCAGACGGCGCGGCCGCTGGCTGAAGATGAGCTGATACCGACCTTGGAAATGGTGCTGCGGGCCAACGGCGCCGTGTTGATCGGGAGCAAAGGCTTTTACCGGATCGAGCCGGATGCCAGCGCGATCGTCAATGCGCCGGGCGCATCGCTCGGATTTTCCGGTCAGTCGCTGCCTCCGGGTTTCCAACTGCGCGTCATTCCGCTCCGTTATGTCGGCGTGCAGGAAATGCAGAAGGTCGTAGAGCCGTTGCTGCCGCCAAAGGCCGTGATCCGCGCCGACACCATCCGCAATATGCTGCTGATCGCTGGGACCGCCGAGGACATCGAGGGCGTGATCGAAACGATCAATCTGTTTGACGTCGACTTCATGCGGGGCATGGGCGTGGGGCTGTTCCCGCTGAAAAATGTCGATGCGGCCACGGTCGCGGAGGAATTGACGAAGCTGTTCGGGGCGGACGCCAAAGAAGGCTCGATGGCCGGCATGCTGCGGCTGTTGCCGATCGAACGCCTGAATGCGGTCCTTGCGGCCTCACCGCAACCCCGGTATCTGAGTGAAGTTGAAAACTGGGTCGAGCGGCTCGACCGCTACAACACCGCCAAAGCGGGCGGCGTGCATGTGTACCGCTGCCAGCATGTGGAGGCGATGCAGTTGGCGGAGATCCTGAGTAACATTTTTGGTCAGGGAGTCGGCGGGGCCGGCGGGCGGCCGTCGGTGGCCCCAGGTTTCGGCGGGACGCAAATCGGCGGAACCTATGGTGGCGGCTTGATAAAAAGCTCGATGCAGATACAAAC
>JALORT010000168.1 GCA_025458755.1 Methylotetracoccus sp. | reverse complement strand
TCATCAACTGGTATTTCACCGATACGCTGACTCCGCTCGAGAAACTGAATGTCACCTTAGCCGGGGGGTACAACCGTGCGTCGGTCCAGTTGATCGACCGGATCGGGGATGATCTTGACGGCCAGCATATCTATCACCGCTTCAACCCGTCGGTGGGCGTCACGTACACCCCGATCGAAGAAGCCGGCGCCTACGCCAACTACAGCGAGTCCAACCGCGCGCCGACCGCGGTCGAGTTGAGCTGCGCCGACCCGGAAAAGCCGTGCCGGCTGCCCAACGCCTTCATCGCCGATCCTCCGCTGAAACAGGTCGTCGCAAAAACGTGGGAAGTCGGCTTTCGCGGCCGTTTCAAAGAACTTTTGGGCGGCGCGTATATTTGGAATGCGGGGTTCTTCCACACCGAGAATACCAACGACATTCTGTTCATCAGCAGCTGCCGGCTACGTGGCCAGGGCTATTTCGACAATGTCGGCGATACGCTGCGCCAAGGTCTTCAAGGTCTTGAGATGGGACTCAGCGGCGATTACGAGCAGGTACGTTTCAACATGAACTACACGCTGCTCGACGCGACCTTCCAGACCCCGTTTCTGGCCAACAGTCCGAACAACCCCAAGGCGGTCGATGACGTGATTCCGGTGAAGAAGGGCGACTACATTCCGAGCATTCCGCGCCATGTGCTGAAAGCGTCGGCCGACTGGGCGCCATTGAAAGAACTGACCTTGGGGATCGACATGTATTACAACAGCGGCCAGTATCTGCGCGGGGATGAGGCCAACCTGACCCCGCAGACCCCGGATTATGCCGTATTCAACCTGCGGGCCGAATACCGCTATAACGAGCATCTCGCGGTGTTCGCTCGTATCGAGAATTCGTTCAACCGCCACTACCAGAGTTTCGGCACCTTCGGAAATGCCGCCGAGGTGCTGGGGCCGGAGTACAACAACCCGCGTTTCATCGGCGTCGGTGCGCCGTTCGGCGGCTGGGCCGGATTCCGGCTGGCGCTGTAGACTCGCGACCGGACTGCCGGTCACCGGGGGGCGATCACGCCGCTGTCGGGGTAGCTCAGGCCTGGCAGATCCAGCGGCCGGCGCCACACGCAGACGCCCCCGCTGCTCTTATCAATCGCCGCCAGGCGCGCCTCGTGGGCGGCAATTTCTTCGTCATTCGCTCGGACCACCTGGAGCCGCAGCCCCTCCCTTCGCGTCCGACCCGGCATGGCCATCGCGTCCGACACCAGACCGGCGTCACCTGGCTCGGACTCCAACAGCAACGAAACCTGGCCGCCGGTCATGCACAAGTAAACTTGAGCGAGGATTTCGGCATCCAGCAAGGCGCCGTGCAGATCCCGGTGGCTGTTGTCCACCCCGTAGCGTTTGCAGAGAGCGTCGAGGCTGTTTCGCTGGCCGGGGTGCTTCTTCTTGGCGAGCAGCAGGGTATCGGTAATCGCGCAGTAATCGCCCAGTGCGCCCCGGCTGCCTTCGAGCAACCCCAGCTCATGATTGATGAAGGCGACGTCGAACGGAGCGTTATGAATGATCACTTCGCTCCCGCCGACGAACGTCAGCAAGTCGTCGGCGATGTCGGCAAAGACCGGTTTGTCGGCCAGGAACGCGTTCGTCAGTCCATGGACCTCCGCCGCCCCGGCATCGATCTCCCGCTTCGGGTTGACATAGACGTGAAAACGGTTGTCCGTCAGTTGACGATTCTTCAGCTCGACACAGCCGACCTCGATGATGCGATGCCCGTCCTCGGGAGTCAGGCCGGTTGTTTCGGTATCAAGCACGATCTGGCGCATGACTCGCCTCCTCCGTACTGTTCCGCCCCAACAACTCGTCGATTCCCCGATTGGCCAGCCGGTCGGCCCGTTCGTTTTCGGGATGACCGGTATGACCCTTGACCCATTCCCACTCGACGCGGTGGGTCGACTGCGCCGCCGCCAAACGTTTCCACAGATCCTCGTTCTTCACCGGGGTCTTCGCTGCCGTGCGCCAGTTTCTGCGAATCCAATTGGGCAGCCATTCGGTGATGCCTCTCAGAACGTACTGCGAGTCTGTGCAGATCCGGACCCTGCACGGTCTTCGCAGGGTCTCGAGGGCCTTGATCGCAGCCATCAGTTCCATGCGGTTGTTCGTGGTCACTCTCTCTCCGCCGAAAAACTCCCGCTCGCGCCCCCGGTAGCGCAGTAGCACACCCCACCCGCCGGGCCCAGGGTTACCGCGACAGGCGCCGTCCGTGTAGGCGCACACCGGTTCGCTCACCCCTCCCCCGTCAATCGTCGTGCACCAGCGACGTCTCCGCGATCTGCCCGGCGAAAATCCCCGGTGCGGCTCGCCACGAACGCTCGATCGGAATCACGGTGTAAGTACGCTTGACGCCCTGTACGGCGTACGCCAGCGATAGGAAGGCACGTGAACTTTGCATGAGGTTGTTCGGAGCGAGGATCACCTCGGCCGTGGTGATGCAGAAACCCGCATGGTAGCGGGCCTCGAATTTCAACAGTGTCATCCAGTCGAGCAGGCGGTGGTGGGGCAGAAAATTGAAATGCCAGAAGGAACTCCGGCGCGGCAGATATTGAAGGAGGCCCCGCAGGCTCAGCGGATTGAAGGATATCACGAACAGCTTGCCCTCCGACTTCAGCACACGATCAACCTCCCGCAGCACCTGTTGCGGATCATCTTCGAATTCGAGGACATGAGGAAGGATCAAGACATCGATCGAACAGGAGGCGACCGGCAGCGCGGACGGGTGCCCGATCAGACGGCGGGACACGGAAGCTGCATCGTCGCCCTGCAGCGACACCGTAAAGAATTGTTTTGTAAACTCTTCGGGAATATAAACGTGCTCCGAACCTAATGGACCGACTTGTAATATGGTTTGCTTATAAGTAAGCTGTAACGAGTTTTGCAGATACGATGCTTCTATACTTTGAAGAATTCGGCCGGGGGTGGTGTTGCGATACCACTGCTGAAAAACCTGCCGAGAATGCGAAGCTTCGGGCATTTTGAAGAATTTCATGGTCGTCAGCATTGTCCCGCTCGCGGTCAATTCGCAAGATTCAAATCGTGAGGTAAGAACCAGATGAAACGGCGAAATGCTAACACGCGTCTGATCTGTTATCTGTCGGTTGTAGGACTCTCACTCGCCGCTTGTAGCCAGAAAACGACAAACGTCAAGCCCACCGTATCGCCGCGTGTCGAGTCTACGCCCGTCCAACCGACTGCCGACGGGAGCGCGTCGCGATTGTTTCACTACTCGAAAAAAGGACTGCGGCAAGTCAAGATCAAGGACACGCGAAGCACAAAGCGAGTTCAATACGAGTACGCCAACCTGTGGGATCGCCTGTTCGACAACTATGCGCTGCCGGACGTCAGGAACTATGCGGTTGAGCGCGAAGTTTCCTGGTTCGTAAATCATCCCAGCTACCTGCAGCGCGCGCAGCAGCGGGCTGAGCCGTTTCTATACAACATCGTACAGCAGATCGAGCGGCAAGGCGTACCCGGTGAAATCGCTCTGCTGCCGGTCGTCGAGAGCGCGTTCCAAGCCCAGGCAGTGTCTCCAGCTAAAGCCGCGGGGATCTGGCAGTTCATTCCGGCCACCGGCCGCCATTACGGTTTGGCGCAGAATCACGCCTACGATGGCCGAAGGGATGTCTATGCCTCCACCAAGGCGGCCATCAAATATCTTAAAAAGTTGAACCGCCAATTCTACGGCGACTGGCTGCTCGCGATCGCGGCGTACAACTGCGGCGAGGGCGCGGTGGAACGGGCCATTCGGCGGAATGCGGCCAGCGGTCTGCCGACTGATTTCTGGTCATTGGATCTGCCGCAGGAGACGCGTGCCTACGTCCCGCGATTGTTGGCGGTTTCCCGGCTGATGGCCGATGCCGACCACTACGGGGTCGATCTCCTGCATATCCCCAATCAGGCACAGTACAAGCCTATCAAAATCAGCCAGCAGCTCGATCTCGCATTGGCGGCCGATGCGGCTGACATGTCGCTGGAGCAGTTCAAAGCGCTCAATCCCGGATTCAAGAACACCTTCGTAGACCCGGAAGGCTCTGTCCGCTTGTTCGTTCCCGCCAGCAAGAGCAAGAACTTCAAGAAGGAATTGGCACGCCTGGCGAGCGTGCAGAGCGACCTGCTGCGCCGCGAGTTCGAACGGACACGGGACAGCACGGAAGCTCTGTACAGACCGCCGACCGACTCCATCGCGAGCCTGAGCACGACGCCGAGCATGGGGTCGACGCCCAGAACCGCCTTGGACTCACCCGTGCCGACGCCCCCCGCGGCCGAAAGGCGCAGCGTTCCAGTACCAAGCAGCGCATCTCCCGCCGTGATTCCGGCCACTGCCGTCGCCGCGGTGTCTTATGTTCCGGACTCCTCCTCGCCGTATTCCGAGGACCGGTCCGATCCGTTCCGTACGGCCCGCTTCACCGAGGAACTGGAATTTGCCGATCCCGCAGCGGATGAACCCGGACCGACGAAGTACAAGCGAATTCGTGGTCAGTCCGCTTCGTCTCGGTCGTCGGCAGGGCGTCATCTAACCCACACCGGCGAGGTAAAAAAAAACATTCGCGCAACCGCTACGAAAGGAGTAGCAAAACCGGAACGTAGGCTATCCTTGAAACCGTCCGGAAAGACAGTCGTCGCGTACCGCTCTTCGGCGGAGCCAACGAGCTACCGGCCCGCCGCGAAACAGCAGGCCAAAGGATATGCCGCGGCCGGGTCCGCGAAGCCTGTGTCGAACGACGGCAAGCCGCACGGCAAATCCCGTAAACTGACCGTTGCGATTGCCACTCCGCCGAGTGCTCGAACAGGGTCCGCGGCAGCGGCCAAGGCGCGGGACACTAGCACCGCCAGCGCATCGCGGACCAACGCCAGCAAGAACGCGCGGATCATCACGGCGAAAGCCGAGGTGGCGAAGCCCAAGACACGTCGCTGACTCCCCCAACGGGGTCACCGTCGGCCGCGAGATCGTTTCGGAGCACCCGGCGGCTATGTTGTCAGCACAGCGGCAGCCGCTTGCAGCGCTTCCGGTTCGAGCGTTTGCGCTTGTTTTAGCCAATTCGGAGCCTGCGCCTGCCGCTAAGCCTGTCACGAACGGTTTGCGGCAGGCGAGTGCGAGCAGGTACACTTCGGGAGAGAATGTCCCGGGTGGAACGATCCGGCCACCCGGAGGAGCAGGACAAGGTGAGGCGCACTGTGGACGATCGTGCAGTGGCGACACACCGAGCTCCGAGCGCAACGCGCGCGACACTCGTTCCGTATGGCTCAGGGAATTTCACCGGCGCCGCTCCGTTCGAGATCCGCACAACGGCCGCATGGTGGTCGGGCAGGGTTCTCTCCGGCGCAGAGCTCCTGAATCATCACGCTCCATTTCATGCCACCGATCCGTCAACGAACCGTGGTCGACCGCCGCCGGCGAAACAGACGCTACGTTGTGAGAGGAGGCGGACTCGCCGTACCTTTCGAATACTCAGAGCTTCCAGCGTGGCGCGCTCGGTCCCTCTCTCCTTAGACGCGGCATCTTCCGTCTTCTTTTGAAGTGATCATCAGGCTGCCCACCCCCTCGCAGGATGCGAATGTCCGCGCTCTCGCCCCAACCCTGGATTGCCGATGTCGACCCCCTTTCCGTATCTGTCGGCGTTGATTCTTCTGCCTGGCCTGGCGGCGTTGTCCATCGCCTTCCTGCGCAACACGCGAACGGCGAAGTCGGTTGCCGTCGGCGTGGCAGTGGTGGAATTGTTGCTGGCCATCGCGCTGCTGAAAAGGTTCGACTTTTCCTCGGACGAAATGCAGTTGATGGAACGTCACGCCTGGATACCGGGCATGAACATCGACTACACCGTGGGTGTGGATGGCCTATCGGTATTCTTTCCGAGCTGCACGGCACTGGTCACTCTCGCGGTCCTGCTCTCTTCATGGACCCGCGTACACTCGCTGCCGAGGCTGTATCTCATCTTGATGCTGTTGCTGGAGGGCATTACCGTCGGCATTTTCTGCGCCATGGACCTGGTGCTGTTTTTTTTGTTTTGGGAATTGTCGCTG
>JALORT010000167.1 GCA_025458755.1 Methylotetracoccus sp. | reverse complement strand
GGACACGCTGCTCAGCCGGCTGCAGCAGGACTTCACGGGGACCGGCATACGCTACTGGACGGCCCCGGTCCAGCATCAGGGTCAGGTGTAAAGTCCGGGCCTGAGCCCCGCGCCAAGTGTGGTCAAGCGGAGGGGGTGGTTTGGTCTGGCGGACCGGCGATCTCCGCGGGCGGGACGGCCGTACGTCGGATTCGCACAGCAATCCGCCATGATTCGGGAGAGGCCGCCGCAGGATTCCGTCGTACATCGTGCGTTGCCGCCGGGTCGGTTGTTTCGGGTCTTGATGTGGGCGGCGATGCGGCTTTAAGGGTTGCAGTCGACGAGTGTGTTAACGGGCACGAAGTCTACGGGAAGCGATCCTCAGGTGAGGTCGTGGAAGGCTGCAGAAGCGCACGCCCATCGGCATTGTTGCAATCGGCGACGTACCCTGTGACATACACGAAGGGAGTGACGCGGGATCACGACCCTATGTCTGGAAACACGTGTCCAGACTCGTGCTCGCCGGCTTATCCAGGGATGCCGAGGGAATCTCCCGGTCGACTGTTCTTATGCGGGCGCTGTCGCGCTCAAGTCCTGATGCGCAGCCGCTGTGACCGCGACCAAACTCATCGCGGTGGCGGTTGTTCGCAGGCGGCGCCGAGCTTAGCCGCTTCGGTGTTCTGCGCCGTCGAGTGCCTCTTGACGTTTTTCGTTCGCCATCTAAAAGCGCTCTACGCGGTCGGTTCTTTCGTCATCCGTTCTTCCAGCGTAACCATGATCTTCGCCATGCGCTCGGACTGCGACGGATCCGGCACCGCGGTCGTGCCGTACCAGGTGCCGACCATCTCCACGAGCGATGCCGTGGTCTTGATGTCTTGAAACCCCCGTTGGAGAAACTCCAGTTGGCGTTGTTGGCGGGCTGCGGCGAAAGATGCCGGTGTCGCAAGATCCAGCAGAATCTCCAGATCGATCAGTAAATCGGCACGTCGCAGCCGACCGGCCTCCAATTCAGCGGAGGTCGCTGTCGGGCCAGCATCCAGACGCGCGATGAGCTTGCGTTCAATGTCGGCAGGCAGCATCGGACCCTGTTGCCATTCCGACTGAATTCGCAGAGTCAGTTCGTCAAGGGATCGTCCGGCAACCACCGCTGTTTCCAGTTCTTCCGCCAGCGCTGCCTTGCGGGCGATCTGGCCGAGCAGCTCGCGCTGTCGCGCATTCCGCAACTCCCGAATCATCCTCCCGGCCTGATCGATCAGGGTCGTGGCTTTGTGCTCGAGTGGGCCGCGCGTCCTTACGCCTGGTGCCTTCTGATCTTCCCGCGTCGCCCACTGATCACTAAAACGGGCCAGCGCGGCTTCGATCTGATGCTGACCGGGAGAGCCCCGCAGACTTTGCTCGAATTCAGTCAACAGCGACAGTCGCGCCGCGTCACGTTCTTGGATCCTCGCCTCGCGTTCGTGACGTTCCGCATCGCGCCGCGCAAACACATCATCGATGGCTTTCCGGAACTGCTGCCACTGACGGTCTCGTTGTCCGCCTGGCAGGTAGACAGCCGTCGCCTCGTCACGCCAACGTTGCTGCAGCACACGCGCCTGAGCAACGGCTTCGCGACTATCGGTGACGGTTTGCAGGCGGTTCGCGGCGTTGATCAAACGTTGGCGGCGCTCAGTCTCAAGGTCGATATAGGACTGAAGTCCGGCATCGAGGGAAGCCATGAGCACCTGGTAACGGGCGGACAACGGCCGCTCATCGCGCGTGCCGGCGGGCGCTAAGTGCCGCCAGCGGTGGCGAAGAGAGGTCGCCCGCCGCTGAATGTCTCCGACTGTCCCTTCATCCCAAACCACGGACTGCAACCAACCCTCCGCTTCCGCCAGGAACGCGGCCTTGGCCTGGCGCGCCGCTTCCTCTCGGGCCGCCCGCTCGGCCCGGTACGCCAGGACCGGCTGATAGGCTTGGGCCAGCGCCCTATCGAAGCGTCTCCACTGGTCCCCCGTAGCACGGCTGTGCACATCCAGTCGTTTCCACTCCGCGCGGAGTCGAGGGACCGTTTCCGCGCACTGCGCGACATCGACGTCCTCTTTCAACAAGGCGTCTGCCGCTTGGATCAGTTGCTCCCGGGCGTTGTCGCCACTCCAGCGCGCCCAATCCCGCCATTGGCCCAGTTGTCCCTGCAGGCGCCGGTAGCGCTCCCCGAGCGCACGCGGCAGCGCTGTATTCCCCATTCGCTGATCGAGATCCTTCGCCAGAGCGAACGCCCGCTGCGTGTCCCCGTGTTCGATAGCCTGTTCCAGTTGCGCCAAGCGCTCGTTGATCGCAGACATATCGGCCGTAGCGCGAGTGGATTCTCGGCTCATCCTTTCCACTGGCTTCGGCCGCTGCACGAAGCGGCTATTCCATTCGGTCAGCAATTCATTCCGGGCTAGAGGGCTTTCGGGCTTTGGGAGATCTTCCCAGGACCGGACGACGTCCGGACTCGTCGCATGGGCGTGTTCGTCGAGAAAGTGTCGACAGACCTCTGCCCGAGTCATGTCTTCATCCAGTCGGGCGAGTTTTTCTTCGATGGCCCTGAGCAACCGAGCGAGGTCTGTTGAGTCCTTGTGGCCGCGCAGCCATTCCGGAACAGAGGCGTGTGCTACGCTCAACTGGCGAGCGGTATCTTTCCAGATCTGCAGGCGATCGGCGACCGGCCACGGATCGGGGGTGAGGACTTTCATGACTCTGTCTGCTTCCGCCAGATTCGCCTGGAGTGCCCGCAGATCGCCGCTTTCCCGTTGCTCGCGGCAACCAGCCTGCTCGAGCAAAGCGCGACAGGCAGCGAGATCTTCGCCATCCTCCAGTGCGGTGATCTGCTTCCGGACGTCGCAAAGCGCTACCGTGGGCAACGGACAGGTCGCCAGTATGTCGCTGAGCCGCCGACACAGAGCGTCGATTCGCTCCGTACGTTTGCGTTTCGCGGCATCGCTTCTGAGCCGGTCCTGGCAGTAGCGATAAACCCCGCGATCTTTGTGCTTCATGACCGCAGCGATCCGCTGAAGCTGCTGGATATCGCCGATGCGTTGGGCCGCGGCGAGACGCGTTTCGGTGGCGCGCGCCTCGGTCGCGATGCGGACCATGGCCGCCGTGTCGGGGATCTGTTCCAACCACGTCAGGGCCTGCGCGGAGTCGGCGGCGCAGCACACGGCGGTGATCCATACTTCGCCCGCATCCGGTGCTGCGGGAGCGATACCCTCGCGCCCCAGCAGTTCCCCCAACGCCCGCGCGCACCGGGTCCGGTCGGATCCGGCGGAGGCTTGGGCCACGGCCTGGCGCAAAGACCCGGCGGCGCGGTGAGCGGATCGCACCTCGCCGGCGGGGATGTCCGCCGCTGATCGGCGGCCAAATAGCCTGGAGAACAGTTTTCTCATCTCGGACATCGTGGAGTGGACGCGTTCAGTCCCGCAAAAGGTCGACGACGTCGGCCGAATACTGCCATCAGCAGGCCACTGCAGAAACCAATTTCGGGCCTGTCGTCACGTAGTCACAGGACGACAACCTTGACCGCGTGCGACCCCGACCAGCGGGTGCGGTGCCTCGACGGATCAGCATCACCCCGACGGCGTGAGTACCATTCCGTATGGAATTCCGTCCCCGCTGTGCGCAAGCCGCGAGACGCCGGCGCAACCTACTGTCAATGATTTCATCCCCCATCGAGAAACGTTTGCAGCGACTCAGCCTGCGGCGCCTCACGCAGTTTCCGGATCGCCTTAGCCTCGATTTGCCGGATGCGTTCACGCGTCACAGCAAACGCCTTACCAACCTCGTCCAAGGTGTGATCCGTCGCCATGTCAATCCCAAAGCGCATGCGCAAGATCTTGGCTTCACGTTCCGTCAAGCAGGATATCGCTCGTTCGGTCGCCTCGCGCAAGCCGGAAATGGTCGCCGACTCAATGGGTGACAGGCTTCCGGTGTCTTCGAGCGTGTCCCCGAGTTCTTTGTCTCCGTCCTCACCCACCGGGGTCGCGATCGAAATCGGTTGTTTGCCCAGCTTCAGTATCTTGCGCACTTTGTATTCCGGCATCTCCAGACGGTCCGCGATCTCGTCCGGGGTAGCCGCGCGGCCGGTCTGTTGAGAAATACAGTGCGCTGTTCTGTTGACCTTGCCGATGGCCTCGATCATGTGGACCGGAACGCGAATCGTGCGTGCCTGATCGGCGACCGCGCGGGAAACCGCCTGACGAATCCACCAGGTGGCATAGGTCGAGAATTTATAGCCGCGCCGGTATTCGAACTTATCCACCGCACGCATCAATCCCAGGTTCCCCTCCTGGATCAGATCCAAGAAGTGCATACCGCGGTTCGTGTACTTCTTGGCAATTGAAATCACCAGCCTCAAGTTGGCCTCAATCATTTCCTGCTTCGCCACATGGGCCTGGCGGTCTCCTGCCACCCTGCGGCGATCGAGTTCTTTGATTTCGGCAACGCTCAGACCGGTGTCCTCCTCAATCTGTGCCAGGCGGTCCTGTGCCCGTCGAATCTCACTGGCATGACCCGCCAGGGCTGCGGCATATTCTTTTGGTGAGCGCAACAGGGACCCGAGCCACTCCCTATTGCTTTCGTTGCCAGAAAAGGTCTTCACGAACTCGTTTCTCGGCATCTTGGACTGGTCGACCACCAGGCTCATGATAAGGCGCTCCTGGGCACGAATTCGAGTGATCGCATCCGTCAACCGTTCGGACAGTTCCTGGAAGAACCGGGGAGTCGTCTTGAATTCGACAAAGCGGTCCGCGAGCCCCTCGAAGGCCGCTTCGGTGCGTGGGTCGTCACGGCCGTACTGGTGCCGGGCTTCGAGCGTGTACATGTATTGATTCTTGAAGTCGGCCACCTTTGCTCTGACCCCGTTCAGATCTGGGCCAGTTTCCGGAAGGTCAGACACCGATTCTTCGGCCAGGGGCGCATCAACGCCGCCGATCGGGGCGGCGGATTGATGGAGGTCAATCAGCCCAGTGACCAAGTCGGAGAGGACAATCTCGCCCGATTCCATGCGTGCGATGGCCTGGATGAAATGATCCATGGACGGCGCGAACCGAACCAACGCCCGAGCGGCTTGATGAAGTCCTTCTTCGATGCGTTGGGCAATCGCCAGCTCCTCCGCCCGGGTCAACAATTCGACCGCGCCCATTTCGCGCAGGTACATGCGCACCGGATCGGTGCTGGCCATCTTGCCAGCGTCTGTGAGCAACATAGCGGCTGCTTCAGCCATATCCTCCGCCTCATCGGTGACATCGCGGTCAGCGACCACCACGGCTTCGGTCAGGATTTCGAGGTCCGGCGCCTCTTCATGCACATCAATGCCCATACCATTGATCAGGCCGATCATCTCGTCGATTTGCTCGGAATCGACCAGACTGCCGGACAGATGGTCGTTCACTTCTGCATACGTGAGAAAGCCGTGTGCCTTGCCTCTGGCAAAGAGTTCTCTTAACTGAGCCTGCTGGTCTTCAAGATTCATCGCGGGTCAGGGTGTGGGAATTCGTCAGTTGTTGGTTGTTACGAAGGGCGGAGCTTGGTCGCGGGGCTTATGCATCCCACTCGCGCTGATA
>JALORT010000005.1 GCA_025458755.1 Methylotetracoccus sp. | reverse complement strand
CATCGGACGCGAAAAACCGATCCCGGAGAGTCGGCGGAAGCTGTTCCGGGATCAGCGGGCGGGCGTCATGCCAGCCTTCGACCACCGTGAGCCCCTGCCCCGCCGCGTGCAACACGCGCCTCAACAAGGCCTCGCTCCGTTCACGGCCCTGCTCCGGATCCCGATCGAGTTCGCCGCGGATGGATACAATCGCTGTACGCAGACGTTCCAAGTCTTTCACCAGAGTGGAATGCCCTGCGGAGAACGCCTGTTCCTGATAGTGATCGACGGTGTCCAAGCTCGTCCCGAGCAGCGCACGGAGCCGTTCGAAGACTGGCGGCTGCAATCCCTCCCGCTGCAGCACAGTGAGGTCTTGCTGGTAACCAGCCCGCGCCGCGGATGCGGCCAGAAACCGCGCGGTGCGGCTCCGGGCCTCCGCATCCAGCGGAAACAGGTGGGTCAGCGACTGCACCTTACCGATGCTGTCGAGTTGGCTGGCCGCCTCGGTAATCCGCCGGGCTTCGGCCAACTCGGGCGCCGTGAAGATCACGACCTCGCTCTGATAATCACTCTCGGCGCCCATGCGCCGCTCGTAATGCGCCGCCTCCGAGTCGTTGGGCAGTAACGCGAGCGCATCATAATCGAACGGCAGCGCAAACCCGTACCCGGCACCCACCGCCGCGCATGCGACCGCCACAGTCACGAGCGCCACCGCAAACGGGATCGGGAAGGCCCCGACCCCGCTGCGTCCACGAGCGCGCCTCAGCGGCTGTTGCGCGCCCTGTTCGAGCCTTAGTCGCGGTGGTAGCAGCGCATAAAGCGCCGGTTGCACGATCCACGTGCTCAGCAGAATCAGCAGGACGCCTCCCGTCGCCACGACGCCCAGTTCCGCGAACCCTGGAAACTCGACCGTGGCCAGAGCACCGAAAATTGCCAACGAGGCGCCGCCTGCGGTCAGCACGGCGCCGAATGAAGCGCCGATGCCTACGCCGATCGCCTCGAGCAGAGGCCGGCCGGCCTGGCGCTCCTCCGCGATCCGCGAAGAGGTAAAGATGCCGTAATCCGCACCCAAACCGAATAAGATCGCAATGAAGCCCGAGGTGATAATGGTCAGATGACCCACGGTGAACAGCACCAGAGCTTGGCTCCACAGCGCACCCAAACCCATTGGCACGAAGATGGCGAGCGCCCAGCGAAAACTTCGGACCACTACCAGGATCAGTAACGCGATCAGCACTATGGCCGTGACGATCACCAGGATGATATCGCGCTCGATATCGACGTACTCTTCGTATTCCGCCGCCGGCAATCCGGCCAGCCCCACGCGCGGAGGGCTGCGCCCCGCGGCACGCACGCGCTCGGAAGCCTCCTCGGCCACAGACCGTACTTTGTCGATGAACGGGCCACGAACCTCGAAGTCTTCCGAGGCGTTCTTCGGATGCACGAATATGAACAGCATCCGTCCGTCGCGCGACGAGAAGTCGCCTTTCGCCAGTTCTGCCGCACCATACTTCGACAATAATGGGCCGAAATCCAAGTCAACCGGGCCATTCTCCGCGACCAGCCAACGCTGCCACTCCTCAAACAACAACGCGGCGGATTGCAGACTTTGCCCGACCGCCTGGACATCCACGTCCCCCATCGCAGGCGGACTTCGGATGGAGTCCGCTGCCTGGGCAAGCAGGGCGTCCATGTTCAGGGGCCCGCGCCGGACTTTGCCGTTGAGCAGCGCGCCGATACGGTCCAGCCCTTCCGGTGGCATCAGCAGGTAGGCATGATGCAACAGGAATTCGGTATCCAGGTGCGCATTGACCTGACCGATCTCGGGTTCTTCACGCAGGCGGGCAGTCAATTCGGCCGCGAAGGACTCCATTTCTTCGCGCGGAGCACCCTCGAGAACCACAATCAGGTCGGATGCTGCTCCGAATTTCTTGAGGAACGCGTCCAGCCGTTGAGCAGCAGAGCCTGGCGGGAGGTGTAGACCGGCAGGCGGGCGACGGCCAGCCCGGACAGGACCGAAAGCAGCAGAGCAAAGCTTAGAACCACATAAGGGTGTCTAGCGCAGCGCTCGGCAGCCGACGCGACCAATCGGTTAACATCCATTCGGCGGGCTTTTCGAACTGTGGGGACGGCTACTCGTGTCGATGCGAAGTCGACTGAGCGAGTCGTCCGGGAAAGGCGAGGCGTTCTGCATCAGGCGAAATCCACCGCGTATGGTGCCGAAGGGACCATCGCACGTCAACCGCATTTCGGTTCCCCGGGGGGGTGCGATGCGACGAAATTTGGGAGGGTGTGCAGAACTTCTGTAGAATCCTGACAGTGAGCCGCGTTCTCGGGGATGTGTCCCGAAAAAAAAGGATACCCCTCACAGTGAGGGATATCCTCGCGCAAAACGCGCTTCCTTTCGGCAGCGCGGGCATGCAAAGACTCGACCCTGTCTGACACACCTGCCACCACCGAGTTCCCGCCGCCCTACCCGGTTGCGCGGGGGCAACCGCACGATCGCGATGAACGACGAACAACTGCTCCGCTACAGCCGTCAAATCCTGCTGCCTCAGGTTGACGTTGATGGTCAGCAGACCTTGCTGGACGCCAGAGCGCTGATCATCGGCGTCGGCGGTCTGGGTTCGCCCGCCGCCATGTACCTCGCCGCGGCGGGCGTCGGAACGCTGGTTGTCTGCGACGACGATCGGGTCGATCTCTCTAATTTGCAACGGCAGATTGCTCACCACAGTGACGAGATCGGACTGCCGAAAGTGGATTCCGCTCAGCGTACGCTGCTGCGGCTGAATCCCGAGATCAAGGTGATACCGATTCCCCGCCGTCTGTCAAGCGAGGAACTCGCCGAGGAAGCGCGCCGCAGTCACGTGGTTCTCGACTGTTCGGACAACTTCCACACCCGCTTCTTGGTCAATGCGGCGTGTGTGGCAGCACGAACACCGTTGGTATCCGGCGCGGTGATCCGTTTTGAAGGGCAGGTTGCGGTGTTTGACAGCCGTTGTGATCAAAGCCCGTGTTACCAGTGCCTGTTTCCGGACGAACCGGCCGAGCGCGGCGAGAGCTGCGCGCGCAACGGCGTCGCCGCGCCGGTGCCGGGGATCATCGGCAGCGTTCAGGCCGTCGAAGCATTAAAGGTGCTGCTCGGAGCGGGTAGGACGTTGAATGGACGCCTCTTGTTGCTGGATGCGTTGAACATGGAATGGACCACCCTCCGCGTCCGCAAACACCCTCGCTGCCCCATCTGCTCTGAGGCCCCCCGCCGGGAAACAAGCCATCACGCCGCTCAGGACCTGCCGGGGCGCTGAAAGCCGCTGACATTTCACCGAATGGCTCCGCCGCGGTCAGCGTCGTCGGGCGAGTAAGGAAGGAAAATGGCTCGCTGAGCGCCCCCACGGCGAGCCGCGCAATCTCCCTGTTGCGTTAGAAAAGTCCTGAACGTATACTCTGGCCAAGCTGAATTCAGCTTCCAACACCTACAACAATCACTGTGCCTTTGGAGGTCTATCGCATGAGATGGGAAAAACCGAGCTTCAATGATCTGCGTTTCGGATTCGAAGTCACGATGTACATCTACAATCGTTAATTCGCGACTCACGATTTGAAACGGGGCGCACAGCGATGTGCAGCCCCGTTTTTCATTATTGGGGCTGATCGCTTTCGACTCCGTTCGCCATGAAGATTCGTGTACTCGGTGCCGGCGCCGGCGGAGGCTTTCCGCAATGGAACTGCAACTGTCTTAATTGCCGGCGCATTCGGCGCGGCGAGATGCGGGGGCGGACGCGCACCCAATCATCGATCGCGGTGAGCAGCGACGAACGGCATTGGGTGCTTTTCAATGCCTCGCCCGATATCCGCATCCAGCTCGAGGCCTTCTCTGCCGCCCATCCTCGAACCGGGATCCGCGACAGTGGCATTGCGGCGATCATTCTGATTGACAGTCAGATCGATCACACGACCGGCCTGCTGATGCTGCGTGAGTCGACCGTACCTTTGCAGATCTACTGCAGCGAGATGGTCCGAGCGGATTTGAGTTCGGGGTTCCCCATTTTTTGCATGCTCGAACATTACTGCGGAATCGAGCATCACCCCGTCCCGCTGGACGGAAGCGCGTTTGAAATTCCCGGTATCGGCGATCTTCGCTTCTACAGCCATGCCTTGAAAAGCAAGGCACCGCCCTACTCACCCCATCGTCACGATCCTCACGAGGGCGACAACATCGGCGTGGTGATCGAACAAATTTCGACCGGGAGAAAAGTCTACTACGCGCCCGGTTTGGGCGAAATCGAACCCCATGTGGAACATGCGATGATGACGGCGGATTGCCTTTTGGTCGACGGCACCTTCTGGCAGGAAGACGAGATGGGCCGGGCCGGCATCGCCCACAAACTGGCACGGGAAATGGGGCATCTGCCGCAATCCGGCCCGGACGGCATGATCCAGGCACTGGATCGGCTGCACGACCCGCGCAAGATCCTGATCCACATCAACAACACCAACCCGATTCTCGACGAAGACTCCCCGGAACGCGGCGAACTCGCGGCCCACGGCATCGAGGTTTCTTACGACGGCATGGAAATCACTGTTTGACGAGGCACCCATGACTCACGAGCAACCGCCCTGGAGCAGGCAGGAATTCGAAGCACGCTTACGGGCCAAGGAAAAGTATTACCATATCAACCACCCGTACCACGTGATGATGGCGGAGGGTAAACTGAGTCCGGAGCAGATCCGGGGTTGGGTGGCGAACCGCTTCTACTACCAGATCAATATCCCTCGAAAGGACGCAGCCATCATGGCCAATACGCCGGACCGGGACGTGCGCCGCAAGTGGATGCAGCGAATCCTGGACCATGATGGTTACGGCGACGACGCCGGCGGCATCGAGGCATGGATTCAGCTCGGCATCGCCTGCGGCCTCAGCCGGGACGACCTGACATCGCTGAAATTTGTTCTCCCGGGCGTTCGTTTTGCGGTCGATGCGTATGTGAACTTTGCGCGGACCGCCACCTGGCAGGAAGCAGCCTGTTCATCCCTGACCGAACTGTTCGCGCCGACCATTCACAGGCAACGTCTCGCCGGTTGGCCGGATTTTTATCCGTGGATCGCTCCGGAGGGGCTCGCCTATTTTCGAAAGCGCGTCACTCAGGCCAGCCGTGACGTGGAACACGGACTCGCGATCACCCTCGACTACTTCGCAGCCCGCGCGCAGCAGGAGAGGGCGCTGGACATCCTGCAGTTCAAACTGGACATCCTGTGGACCATGCTTGACGCCATGCACACCGCTTACGTCGACATGCGGCCGCCGTACTTCAACATCCCGGAGTAGCGCGATGACTCTCGCTGCAACCACTGTACCGACATTCTCGCCGACGCATCGTCTGCAATGGGAAGAGTCACAACAGAAATACGTCATCCTGTATCCAGAAGGGATGGTTGAACTCAGTGAGTCTGCCGCCGAGATCCTGAAGCTGTGCGATGGCACCCGCGCCTTCCCTGAAATCGTCACCGAACTGGAGCAAAAGTTCGAGACTGACGGTCTGACGGATGACGTACGCGAATTTCTGGAGATCGCACTGGACAATGGCTGGATCAAAGACCGCCCCCATCACTAATCCTCGCTGGCTGCTGGCGGAACTGACTTATCGCTGTCCGCTGCAATGCCCGTATTGTTCCAATCCGCTGGATTTTGCCGAGCATCTGAACGAACTCGGAACCGACGAATGGCTGCGTGTTCTCTCCGAAGCGCGCGCGATGGGGGCAGTGCAGCTGGGCTTTTCCGGCGGCGAACCCCTGACCCGCGGAGATTTGACGACCCTGGTGCGTCATGCGCGGGCACTCGGCTACTACAGCAACTTGATTACCTCCGGCTACGGCCTGTCGGAAGAAAAGATCGTTGAGCTGCGGACGGCCGGGTTGGACCACATCCAAGTCAGCATCCAGGCACCCGAGAAAACCCTGAACGATCAGCTAGCCGGCACCGAATCCTTCGAGAACAAGAAGCAGGTAGCGCGACTCGTCAAGAAACACGGCTACCCGATGGTGCTGTGTGTCGTGATCCACCGGCGAAACATTCACCAGATGCGTGAGATTCTCGAGATGGCGATCGAACTGCAGGCCGACTATCTGGAACTCGCCAATACCCAGTACTACGGTTGGGCGCATCTGAATCGCGAACAGTTGCTGCCGACACGTGAGCAATTCGAGCAGGCGGAGGCGATCGCGCAAGAGTACAAGAAAGCCCTGCAGGGCAAGATGAAGATCTACTATGTCGTCCCCGACTACTACGAGGATCGCCCGAAGGCCTGCATGAACGGATGGGGAACGACCTTTCTGACGATCGCTCCGGACGGCATGGCCCTGCCCTGCCATGCCGCCAGGGAATTGCCCGATCTGAGGTGTCCCAATGTCAGGGACATGAGCATCCGTGACATCTGGCTGCATTCGGAGGCGTTCAACGCGTTCCGCGGGGACGAGTGGATGCAGGAACCCTGCCGCTCATGCCCCGAAAAAGCCAAAGATTTCGGCGGATGCCGCTGCCAAGCCTACCTGATGACCGGAGACACCCGACGAACTGACCCGGTTTGTGGTTTATCCCCGGACCGTCACCTGATTGATCGCATCATCTCCGCTGCCGGACAGAGCGAAGCTCGCCCACTGACGTTTCGCAATGTGAGGAATTCGAAGGCTTTGGTACCACCGCATTAAGCCCCCCATACTCTCATGCCGAGGGACATCGGGAGTGATCGACACCGCAACGCGGGGGATACGGCAGCACACAGGCTGCGGTTAAACCGCTTCGTCCAACTCTGCCGAGACAATGTCCGCGATGGAGTGCTCGCGGCAAATCTTCTCCGCATCCACGGGCAGCAGCGCTTCGCGTGTCAATCCGCACCAGCGGTTGCCGTCCGGTTCTTGCCGGTGATGCCGGCACGTCTTGCAAAGGCCGAACGACTTTAATTGATTGGCCCGCTGCATCGCCTGCAGCAAGGTCCGCAACCCCGCGACGATCTCACCGCGACTGGGCTCAGATAACGTGTCCACCGCAAGTTTCAAAAGCTGAGGCGGAATCGCTTCATCCGCGACTTGCTGTCCCCTCGGCGTCAGCACCAAGCGCACGACCCGTTTGTCGCTGACGTCGGGAATCTTTTCAATCAGCCCGTAGCCCTCCAGCACACTGAGCGTTTGTGACACAGTGCCTTTGGTCAATCCCAGGTAATCGGCAACGGCAAGAGGGGTATTGGAGTAGCGGTTGCAACTGCTCAGGTAATGCAGCGCCTCCAGTTGAACCGGCTGCAGCCCCTTGACACTGTCGACCCGCCTTTCACCCATCCGCACCAGATTGCCGATTCTCTCGAGATAATCGTAAATCTGATCAGAAGCTGTCGTTTCCATGCGTCAATAGTAGCGGTTCGATATGTTTTTGACAAGCCTCGCCGTATGGCCCGGAACCGCCGTGCTGCAGCGGAGCAGACCCCGTGCGGACTCCGAGGTTGTGAAACAATCGTGTGTTCGCTGTTCGTACGAGACCCATGCGGAATCAATGCCTTGGAACATGCGCACGGCGCATGAAAAATCCGCGGTCTCTCAGGAATGCTGCAGCGCTTTGCGAAAAAACTCCGGCGCAATGAGCGCCGCACGGTGAATATCGGCGTTGTAGTAGCGCGTGTCGAACGGCTTGGCTCGGACGTCCTCCTCTCGAAACCGATCCAGTGGCGAGGCACTGGCTATGGTCCCGCTCCACCACCCCGAGGGGTAGATGCACTGCGGAAAGAACAGGGTTTGCCGATGGGCGAATCCGGCCGAACGCATCACCCGATGCATGGATTCGATCAGCGGGAGGTGAAATAAAGGCGATTCGCTCTGCTGCGCCAAAATTCCGCCGGGCCGAAGACATCGCAGGCAATCACGGTAGAACGCCTCATTGAACAAGCCTTCGGCAGGTCCCACCGGATCGGTACTGTCGACAACGATCACGTCCACGCTGTTTGGCGGCGACTCCTTGACCCAGCGGAGTCCGTCAATGAACAGCAATTCCGCCCGGGGGTCGCGGTTCGACTCGCAGAGATCCGGGAAGTAGGTCTCCGCGAGACGAGTGACGCGCTCGTCGATTTCAATCTGGACGGCTGTCTTGACCTCCCGGTGTCGCAATACTTCGCGCAGACTGCCGCAATCGCCGCCGCCGATGATCCAGACGGTTTCGGGAGAGGAATGGGTATAAAGCACCGGATGTGTCATCATTTCATGGTACAGAAAGTTCTCCCGCTCACTGACCATCGTACAACCGTCGATCACCATCAGCTTCCCAAACCATTCGGTATCGTAAATTTCGATCTTCTGAAAGGGCGTCTGCTCTTCGTGCAGCTTCTCCTTCACACGCAGCGAGAACGCGCTCCCGTGGTGAGGATAAACCTCGGTGAACCACCCTTCTTGTTCGAACATTCGTAACTCCTGACACCAAAGTTTCACGATTCTCCATTTTATCCGAGACCGTTCAAGGAACATTGCATGATACCCAAGGCATGGACTATTCAGCAGGCGCGAGAGCTGTATGCGATCGACCATTGGAGCGAGGGCTATTTCGATATCGACGGGCAGGGCGCCGTCGTGGTTCGACCCAAGCGCGGCGCACCCGGCAACGCGCCGAGTCTTCGGGAAATCGCCCAAGCCGCCAAACAGGAGGGGCTATCGCTGCCGTTGCTGGTCCGTTTCAGCGATATCCTGAAGGATCGCGTCGCGCTGCTCCACGATGCGTTCGAAACAGCGCGCCGGGAACTCGGTTACAGCGGTTGCTACCACCCGGTCTATCCGATCAAGGTCAACCAACAGCACAGCGTGGTTGAAGCCCTGCATCAAAGCGGTTCCGCCAAAGTCGGGCTGGAAGCCGGCAGCAAATCGGAATTGCTGGCCATTCTCGCCCTCGCGGCTCCCGCCGATATCATCATCTGCAATGGCTACAAGGATCGTGCTTACATCCGGCTGGCATTGATCGGCACGCGACTGGGGTTGAACCTGTTCATCGTCATCGAAAAACTGTCCGAACTCGAGATCGTTCTCGAAGAATCCACGGTGTTGGGCATCGCACCGCAACTCGGTCTTCGCATTCGCTTGGCCAATGTCAATGCGGGGAAATGGCAAAACAGCGGCGGGGAGAAATCCAAATTCGGTCTGAACGCCAGCGAGATCATGAAGCTCATCGCGCGGCTGAATGCTGCCGGGGGTTTGACCTGGCTGCAATTGATGCACTTCCACATGGGCTCGCAAGTCGCCAATATCAACGAGATCAAACCAGCCCTGCGGGAAGCGGGCCGCTACTTTAAGGAGTTATCCGAACTCGGCGCACCCATTCGCTACGCGGACGTCGGCGGCGGTCTGGGTGTCGACTATGAAGGCACGCACTCAAATAGCTCCTGCTCCATCAACTACAGCGTTCAGGAGTACGCCCAGACCATCGTGCGCGGGTTTTCCGAAATCTGCGCGGAGACCGCTCTACCCGAGCCCCAGTTGATCACCGAGGCCGGACGCGCGATGACAGCGCATCACGCGGTACTCATCACCAACATCATCGACATCGAATCGGTTTCGGAGGAACCGCCGAAACTCATGGACCCTTCCGCCGCCCCGGTCAAAGAGCTGGCGGAACTGTGGCAGAGGGTCGATGGCGAAACACCGCTCGGGATCTTCCACGACGCCCAGTTCGATCTTCAGGAAGCGCGCAGCCTCTTCGCGCAAGGTCTCGTGAGCCTGGCCGAACTCGCGCAGGCAGAACGCTTAGCTTCTGCGATCTTCTGCCGGATCCGACACCGGCTCGACGTCCGCCTGAGAGCACACCGCGAGGCGCTCGACGAACTGAACGACCGCTTGGCGGATAAGGTCTTCTGCAACTTCTCGGTGTTTCAATCGATGCCGGACGCCTGGGCGATCGAGCAGATATTCCCGGTGATGCCCCTACAGCGGCTCGGCGAAGAACCGACCCGCCGAGCCGTCATCCAGGACCTCACCTGCGACTCGGATGGGTGCCTCACTCGGTACATCGACCGCCAGAGCATCGAAACGACCATGCCGATCCACGCCGTGAAGGAAGGAGAGCCTTACCTGATCGGCATTTTCATGGTCGGCGCTTACCAGGAAATCCTCGGCGACATGCACAATCTCTTCGGCGATACACATTCGGTGAATGTCGAATTCGACGACACCGGGCACTACCGCTTCGTAGATCCGGTCCATGGCGACGGTGCGGATGATCTGCTCCGCTATGTGCACATCGATCCCGATGATCTCGAACGCGCCTACCGCAAGAAACTGTTCGAAGCCCACCTGACACCGGCGCAACGCAAACTGTATGAAAGCGAACTGATTGCCGGATTGAGCGGCTACACCTATCTGGAGGAATGACCCATGAGGGTTGGATTCATCGGCCTTGGGGCCATGGGCGAGCCAATGGCGCGGAATCTTGCCCGCAGCAACCTGCTGCATGCGGTATGGAACCGCACCGAAGCCCGAGCCGCCGCGGTCGCGGCAGACTATGGGTTGATTCTTGCGTCTTCGCCGGCCGATCTTGCCGCCCAGGTCGACGTCGTCCTACTGTGCGTATCGGCTGATCGCGATGTGCTGGAAATCGTCGAGAACCTGCTACCGGCCATCCGGCCGTACACTGTGGTTGTCGACCATTCCACGGTCAGCCCGGAGACCTCATGCCAATCCGCGAGTCTGATCCGCGCCCGGGGCGGAGACTTTCTCGATGCGCCTGTCACGGGCGGCGTGGAAGGCGCCCGGAGCGCCAGCCTGGTCATCATGGTCGGTGGGCGCCCCGCGACACTGGCCGGGGTTACACCCGTCTTGAAAACACTCTCCCGCCGCATCGTGTCCATGGGCGATGTCGGCTGCGGACAGGCCGCCAAGGCGGTCAATCAGGCGATGGCCGCGGGGATCAACCAGGCCGTCACGGAAGCGTTGGCCTTCGGCCAGGCCCTGGGACTTGATATGCACAAGGTCATCGATGTCGTTGCGGGCGGGGCCGCGGGCAACTGGTTCCTGGACAAACGAGGCGACACCATGATCGACGGGCGCTTCGGTCCCGGCTTCAAAGTGGCTCTGCACCACAAGGATCTGCAGATCTGCGAGCAGATGGCCAGTGAACTCGGCATGACCCTGCCCCTGGTTCGTCAGACGGTTGCAGATTACGCGCGCCTGATGGCTGAGGGACACGGCGATGAAGACATCTCGGCTCTTTATCGCTTGAAAAAGCCCAAAGCCTAACCCGCATCGCTGCTGCTCTCTGCGTTTCCGGGCCGCTGCTGATGCTTCGCGGCGTGATCGGACCTCAGCTTCCTGCCCTCAACCCCGCGCACCGCCTTCTCAAAATGAGAATTCCTCGCAGCGAACCCAGTGCTTGCCGCAGTGGGTTCCCGTCAGGAGAGCAGCGGCTCGAGAGCCCGAAAGACAACCCAACCGAAGGTGCCCGCCAGCGCATCGTCCAGCATAATCCCCAAACCGCCATGAATCCGACGGTCCAGCAGTCGGATCGGCCAGGGCTTAAGCACATCGAACAAGCGAAACAGCACAAAGCCGATCGCGACGTTCCGCCATGTGGGTTCCGCACCCCAGAGCGTGATCAGCACGCCGACGATCTCGTCCCACACGATCCCCGAGTGATCCTGAATGCCAAGCCGCTTCTGGCAAACAGAACACAGCGGTATCCCCGCACCGAACAGTAAAGCAAGCACGAGGCCGTAGGCCCACGGCGGCGCGGCGACGAGAGCCCAATAGATGGGAATGCCCAGCAGCGTGCCGAACGTCCCCGGCGCAACCGGCATCAGTCCGAACCCCAGGCCGAAGGCAAGCAGGCACACCGGATCGCCCAGCACCGCCTTTACGGAAACGGAAGCGCGTTTATCCGGTGCCATGGGCTCTGTCCGTTCGGAAATGATCGAAGCCGCGAAGCGGAAGCTGCTCCATCCGCCCTGCCCGCATCAGCGTCAGGCCCGAGCCGGCTGTGATGATGCCGACCCGCCGGCACGAGCAGTCCCATGCGCTCGAAAGATTTTCAACCGACGCCTGCTGGGCCGACGGCACGGTGAAGCACAATTCGTAATCATCACCCGCGGTAAGGGGCATCCTCCAGTCCCCGGTTTCCGCAACGTAGCGGCGGACCTCGGGCGACAACGGCAACAGATCCCAATCAATGGTCGCGCCGACGCCGCTCGCCACCAGCACGTGGCCCAGGTCCGCGGCCAATCCGTCGGAGACATCGATGCAAGCATGGGCGAGACCCAACAACGCGAGACCGACGCTGACCCTCGGCTCAGGGCGAAGGAGCCTTCTCAACGATTCGGAGTCGCTGGAAGCGAATTCTCCTTGCAGTCTTTTCAGCCCCAGTCCGGCGCTGCCCACGGTCCCCGTCAGGTAGATCAGATCGCCGGGACGCGCGCCCGAACGCCGCAGCGCTTTGCCGGCAGGCACGCAGCCCATGGCCTGAACGGTGATACTCAGAGGACCTCGGGTCGTATCCCCACCGATCAAGTCGACCCGATACCGGCCGGCCAGACCGAAGAAACCGGTATGGAATCGTTGCAACCACGAGGCGTCGGCCTGCGGCAACGTCAGGCACAAGGTCACCCAACCCGGCGTCGCCCCGGCCGCAGCCAGATCGCTGAGATTGACGGCGAGGACTTTATGCCCGAGGTCGGCGGGATCGACATCGGGAAAAAAATGCACGCCGGAAACGAGCGTATCGGCGGTAATGGCGAGATCCTGTTCCGGAGCGAGGCGTAACAGCGCACAATCGTCACCGATGCCGAGTACCGTTTCAGGGCGAAAAGCCGATGGTGCGACGAAAAAGCGGCGAATCAGTTCGAACTCGCCGATCGTTCGGCCCGCCGGTTCGTTCAACGGCGCGTGCCGTGCGCCGCGGAGGACCGGTGAGCTCCGACCTCCGCCGCACGGCACCGCAGCGCGACCTTGTCCAAAATCCCGTTCACGTAGCGGTAGCCTTGAACGGAACCGAATTCTTTCGCGAATTTGATCGCTTCGTTCAGGATCACGCGGTAGGGTGTCTCCGGGCGAAACAGGAGTTCATAACAACCCATCCTCAACACGGCCCGCTCCACCAAGTCCACGCTGACGATCGACCGGTCCAGAAACTCCGCCAGCGCCGCATCCAAAGCATTCAGGTTCTTCGGCACCCCGTGCAGCAGGTCGCGAAAAAAAGCCAGGTCGGCTTGGGCCATGCCGTGCTCTTCGACAAACTGACGTTCGATCTCAGAAAGATCCAGGCCGGTCATTTGCCATTGGTAAAGCGCCTGCACGGCCGCCCGTCGCGCCAGGCTCCTTGCCGCCTGACTCACACGTCCTCCAGCGCTCTGAGCAGGTTCACCATCTCGATCGCGGACAATGCCGCTTCCGCGCCCTTGTTCCCCGCTTTTGTCCCCGCACGTTCCACCGCCTGCTCGATGGTGTCGACCGTGAGCACCCCGAACGCGACCGGAACCCCATGTTTCAGCGATGCGCCGGTGAGTCCCTTGACGCACTCGCCGGCGACATAATCGAAATGCGGCGTGGCCCCGCGAATCACGGCGCCGACGGCGATGACCGCATCGTAGCGGCCGGTCGCGGCGACTTTATCAAGGACCAGCGGGAGTTCGAACGCACCCGGCGCCTTCACAATATCGATGACACCCGGATCGGCGCCATGACGAATCAGCGCATCGGTCGCCCCGGCGATGAGCTGCTCCACGACGAAGCTATTGAAACGGGAGGCCACGATGCAATGGCGCTGGCCTGTCGCCGACAGGTGCCCCTCGATGGTTCTGATGTTAGGCATGGTGATGATTTCAGTCGCAGGTGACGTACTCGACCACTTCGAGGTCATACCCCGAGAGTCCCAGATATTTCTTCGGCGCGCCCAGAATTCGGAGCTTGCGAACGCCGAGATCAGCCAGAATCTGGGCGCCGGTGCCGGTGGTCCGCCAATCCACTTGGCTCTCGTCCGCCGGGCTTCGCTCAATGCCGCTGTCTTCCATCTGATAGTGGTGGATTCGTTCGACCAGCGATCTGTCGTCCTCTTCGTTCCGAATCACGACCAACACACCGCGGCCCTCTTCCGCGATGCATCGCATCGCCTGGCGTACCGCGATTCCGGCATCGCCACGATGGGCGGCGAACAGATCGTTCAGCAGATTGCGGCCATGCACTCGCACCAGCGTCGGCGCACCTCCCGAAATTTGACCCATCGTCAACGCCAGGTGCAGTTTGTGGTCGATGCGATCCTGGTAAGCAAGAAGTCGGAAGCGGCCGTATTCGGTCGGAAAATCGCAACAGCAGATCCGCTCCACCGTCTGCTCGTTCTGCATCCGGTAGTGGATCAAATCGGCGATGGTGCCGATCTTGAGATCATACTGTGCCGCGAAGCGTTCCAGGTCCGGCCCTCGAGCCATCGACCCATCGTCGTTCAGAATTTCCACGATCACGGCGGCGGGTTCCAATCCTGCCAGACGGGCCAAATCGCAGCCCGCCTCGGTATGTCCGGCTCGGTTCAACACACCGCCCGGTTGCGCCATCAGTGGAAACACATGGCCGGGCTGCACCAGATCTTCGGGCTTCGCGTCCGGAGCCACCGCACAGCGGATCGTGTGGGCACGATCGGCCGCCGAGATGCCGGTGGTTACACCCGTCGCCGCTTCGATCGAGACCGTGAAGTTCGTCGAGTGCGGGGTCCTGTTCTCGTTCACCATGAGCGGCAAGCGCAAACGCTGGCAGCGTTCCCGCGTCAAGGTCAGGCAGATCAGGCCGCGACCGTAGCGCGCCATGAAATTGATGTCCTCGGGACGCACATGTTCCGCCGCGATCACCAGATCTCCTTCGTTCTCGCGATCCTCATCGTCCATGATCACGACCATCTTGCCCTGGCGGAGGTCGGCGATGATCTCCTCAACGGTGTTCATCGGCATTCTCGATAAAGCCCGCCCTGCCTAGGGTTTCCCAGCTTAGCGTCGAATCCTGCACGGATTCCGCGGTACCGGACAACAGACGTTCCAGGTAACGGGCCAGGACATCGACTTCCAAATTGACCTTCCTGCCGGGCGAGAATGTGGCGAACGTCGTCTCCGCCAGGGTATGCGGGACGATATTCACATCGAACCAGTCCGGCCCGACGCCGTTGACGGTCAAACTGACACCGTCGATGCAAATCGAACCCTTTTCGGCGATGTACTTGGCCAACACCGGCGGATGCACGATCCGAAACCGCACTGAACGGCCGTCTTCCCGACGTTCGCTCACGCAACCGACACCGTCGACATGGCCACTGACGAGGTGGCCGCCAAGCCGCGTAGTCGGCGTCAGCGCCAGCTCGAGGTTGACGGCATCACCCGTGCGCAATTCACCGAGCATCGTGCGTGACAAGGTTTCCCTCGAGACATCGGCGGCGACGTGGGAGCGACCCAAAGCGACGGCAGTCAGACAGACACCGTTTACGGCGATGCTATCGCCGAGGGCCATGGCGTCGCCCGGCAGCTTGCCGATGCCGATCGTGATCCGCTGATCGCCGGCCTTGGGCTCGATTGACAGAATTTTCCCTACGGACTGAATGATTCCAGTGAACATGCCCCGCTCGTTTTACGTTGGTTGCGGCGGCGGCGAATGACAGAGCCTGAAGCGCACATCCGAACCCACCCGGCGAATATCAGTAATCCGCATGTCGTGGCGCTGCCCCATGCGCTGCAGCGCTGCGAAATGAAAAAGTCCCCGCGCCGCGTCGCCGAGCACGCAGGGCGCCATATAGATGATCCATTCGTCGATCAGATCCGCTGTCAGCAACGCCCCGTTCAAGGTGGCTCCCGCTTCCACCAATACCTCATTAAATTCTTTCCGGTTCAAATAGTCCGTCAGCGCCCACAGGTCGATCCGCGCACTGCCCTCCAGCGCCTCCAGAACGTGAACTTCCGCACCCATTTCTGACAGCGCGGTCGCGCGCCCGCGGTCCTTGGACAAGGTGACGATGATGGTGTGGCCCGGCTGCCGCAGCGTCTTTGCCGTCGACGGCATGCGCAAAGTCGAGTCCAGCACGATACGCACCGGCTGCAGCACGTCTTCGTCGCTGTCGAGCCGGGCCGTCAAACTCGGATCATCGGCCAATACGGTGTCGATTCCGGTCACGATCGCGGAGCTCCTCGCCCGCAAGCGGTGGACATCGTGCCGGGAGGCCTCACTCGTGATCCACCGGCTCTCGCCCGAAGACAGCGCGGTCCGACCGTCCAGGCTCATCGCCAGCTTGCTGCGAAACAGAGGTTTGCCAACCCGCATGCGAGAACAGAAGCCCGGATTCAGCGCTTCGGCGGCATCGCTCAGCAGCCCGCATTCCGTGCTAATTCCGGCGGCGCGCAGCGTTGCGAGCCCTTTGCCCGCAACGCGCGGATTCGGATCTTCCATCGCCGCCACGACCCGGACGACACCCGCCGCGATCAGCGCTTCCGTGCACGGCGGTGTTTTGCCGTGATGACAACAAGGCTCCAGGGTCACATAGGCGGTCGCCCCTTGCGTTTGCCCGTTCGCTGCACGCAACGCCTCAACTTCGGCGTGCGGTCCACCGACCCGACGATGGCAACCTTCACCGACGATGCGGCCGTCTCTGACCAGTACACAACCGACCCGAGGATTCGGGTCGGTCGTAAAAAGGCACTGCTCCGCGAGCCGCAATGCGCGTGCCATGTAACGGTGATCGTCGCCGCTGGCACCGTGTGTTCTGATCATCGCGAGGTTTCCACCCCCGGCCGAAGCGAGAAACCGCGCCGCGTCCTATCATCAGGCATGCTGCACACAAGCGAGACGCAGCCCCTCCGAATTCCCCGCCCTAGTCTTCGAAAAGGTCCGGCTGACCGGCAATGACATTCGCGCGCGGATCATTTTCGAGATGGTCGATGACCTCGCGAAACTCGTTCAAGTCGTCGAAACGGCGATAGACCGAGGCGAAACGGATGTAGGCGACATGGTCCAACAGCCTCAGTTCCTGCATCACTCTTTCCCCGATCAAGCGCGACCCGACTTCTCGTTCTCCCCTTGCCAACAGCCCCTTCTTGATGCGGGCGATCGAAGCTTCCAACTGGTCGCTGCCAACCGGCCGCTTTTCCAGCGCCCTCAGCATACCCGCCCGAAGCTTATCCTCGCGAAACGGTTCCCGATTGCCGTTGCTCTTCACCACGCGCGGCATGTTCAGTTCCGCGCTTTCATAGGTAGTAAACCGCTCTTTGCACTCGGCACACTCCCGACGCCGACGCACCTGATCTCCTTCCTGCGATAAGCGCGAGTCGACGACACGTGTCTCACCGGCACCGCAAAACGGGCAACGCATGTCCTTAAGCGATCCTGCCCGCCGAAAGCATGCGACTCGCGCGTAGGAGTAGAGTGACGCCTCGTCAATCCGGGTAAACCGGAAACCGATGGCAGAGGTGTTGCACCTGGCTTCTGACCTTGCTCAACACGGACTCGTTTTCGGGCGCATCCAGCACGTCGCAAATCCATTCGGCCAGCGTGGCGCACTCCTCAAGCCCGAAACCACGGGTCGTCGAGGCTGGCGTTCCAATACGAATGCCGCTGGTGACGAACGGTGACTGCGGATCGTTCGGCACGGCATTCTTGTTGACCGTGATGTGCGCATGGCCCAGAGCTTCTTCGGCCAGCTTGCCGGTCAGGCCCTTGTCGATCAGGTCGACCAGGAACAGGTGGTTATCGGTGCCGCCGGAAACGATCTTGTAGCCACGGGCGATGAAAGCCTCCGCCATCGCCCGCGCGTTCGCCAGCACCTCGGCCTGGTACTGGCGGAACTCCGGTTGCATGGCCTCTTTTAGCGCCACCGCCTTGGCCGCGATCACATGCATCAGCGGGCCGCCCTGTATGCCGGGAAATACCAGCGAATTCAGCTTCTTTTCGATCTCCGGATTCGATCGGGCCAGGATCAGGCCGCCGCGCGGACCGCGCAGGGTCTTGTGGGTGGTGGTGGTCGTCACGTCGGCGATCGCTACCGGATTCGGGTAAAGCCCGGTCGCGACCAGACCTGCAACGTGGGCCATATCGACCACGAACCAGGCACCAACCTCGTCCGCGATCGCGCGGAAGCGCTGCCAGTCGACGATACGCGAGTAGGCCGAAAACCCGGCGACGATCATCTTTGGCCGGTGTTCGCGCGCCAGCGTTGCGACCTGCTCGTAATCGATGTGGCCGGTTGCCGGATTCAGCCCGTACTGGACGGCGTGGTAGATCTTGCCGGAAAAATTGACCTTGGCACCGTGCGTCAGATGCCCGCCGTGCGCGAGGCTCATGCCGAGGATGGTGTCGCCCGGCTCCAGCAGGGCCATATAGGCTGCCGCATTGGCCTGCGACCCCGAGTGCGGCTGGACGTTGGCGTAAGCCGCGCCGAACAGGCTTTTCGCGCGCTCGATTGCCAGACTCTCCGCAACGTCGACAAATTCGCAGCCGCCGTAATAGCGCTTGCCCGGATAACCCTCCGCGTATTTGTTCGTCAGCACGGAGCCTTGCGCCTGCAGCACCCGCGGGCTGGCGTAGTTTTCGGAGGCAATCAATTCGATATGGTCTTCCTGCCGCTGCTCCTCGCTCTGGATCGCGGCCCACAGCTCATCGTCGAATCCGGCTATCTCCATCCCCTTGCTGAACATAAGCGCGCCCATTACCCGCTGCTGAATCAAACCG
>JALORT010000519.1 GCA_025458755.1 Methylotetracoccus sp. | reverse complement strand
AATACGACAGCTGGCGCGTATGTGTTGACGGCCGTGACCGCTATTGGACGCAAGCGGAAGCGCGACAGAATGCTGCCGCTGCACCGTAGCTGCGGGATTCATGTTCCCGCCGTTGGCCGACAGTGCTTGAAGCCCAGGTGGCCATTGGCGGGCTCAGCGCCGCCGGCGTTCGTCGAAGACCTGCCGGGAGCCGAGCGGCCCAGGGGTCTGTTCCCGCCGTTGGCCGACAGTGCTTGAAGCCTAGGCTGCCAGTGGCGAGGTTCGTCCAATCGCAGCCAGTCACGATACCAGCCGATCGAATCCCCTGCGACACGAAGGCACCAACCTTTCGAGAAACCCATCGATTTCCGGCCGCCGATAGGTCTGTCCATCGAAGACCGACTCCCATATACCGTGCAACTTTCGTCCTTGACCGGGCCACCAGTTCGCGAGAAACGGCCGATTTTGCCATACCAAAAACCACGTGCCTTGCGCCGTCCGCCAGCCGGTTTTCGGAGCAGCATTGCGGCCACCGCGGCTGGTGTTTTCCAGCAATCAAACCCGGATGAACCCTCGCGGATACCATGTTGCCTGGACGGTTTGATAGCCGGAGATTTCACGACAAGACGACGCCTGCAACCGCGCGGCGAAGCTCCCGTCACGAACAGGCCGGTCTCGAGCTGCAAGCAGAGCCGCAACGGGCCGTCGCAAGCAAGGCGCAAACCGCTGTTGCCGATGCCGGTCCTGCCGCCGGCAACGCCTCGATTGGGCCGAACATGGGCCGCCTTTTTTTGCTCTGGCAGGCCAGCAGTCGCCTTGGTCCGCGGCGGCGGATTCGACGATTCCAACACGGATCTAGATCGTATCACTGCGAGCGTTTGGGCGGCAGTCTTGGCGGGGTTGAAGGCAGCAGAAAGCCGCCAGGTAGAGTGTCGTCTTCGACGGCCAGAAGACAAGGAAATTCCCTTGCCCAACATTCCTTTGCCATCTCAGCTTGAATCGTCGACGGAATCGGCAGCGGCACGGGGCTCCCCGAAAAAATGCTTGCCGCCACTTCCGCCGATCGGTAGGATGATCGCAGGCCGGAGGGGCGATGGTCGCGCATCCGGCCGCGGACCACCGACGAAGGCTGCAGACGAACTATCGACCGAAGCGGCGTTTGGGTCCAACGAAATGGTCGGCCGTTCTGGCGCCGCTCGGTCATCCGTGTCGGTAGACGGCCATGAGAGCATCCTCGTAATGACAGCGCATCCCGCGACACCAGACTACGGGTATCGATCGACGGAGTCCTCCTGCGCTCATACCGTCCTCTGGCCGGCACTCCGGTCAAGCCTGCTGAGCCGCTGTCCCCCTCCCCGTCGCCTGCTCGATTTCGGCTGCGGCAGCGGAGTCACAGCGAACATGCTCGCAGCGTTTGGCTATGAGGTGTCCGGAATCGACATCTCGGCAAGCGGCATCGCTCAGGCGCGCGCGGCCTTCCCGCATGTGTCATTCCATGTCGGCTCCGTCTACGACGACCTCCTTCCCGTCCTCGGCACGTTCGATGTTGTCATCAGCCTCGAGGTGATCGAGCACCTGTACGCGCCCCGCGACTTCATTCGCACTTTCGACACACTCCTGCGGCCCAGCGGTACAGGGCTCATTTCCACTCCTTACCATGGGTATTTCAAGAATCTGGCAATCGCCCTCGCCGGTCGCTTCGACGCACACTTCTCGCCGCAGCCCGCCTTTCTTCGCGTCGGCAGAGTCCCGCCGATCGCGATGTCTATGGTGGCGCTGTTCGAGAAGCCCAACCCGTGACGTACAGCGTGGCCGTCTAACCGGGGGCACGCAAGGCGGCGTTCGCGTCCGGGATGATGGTTGGGTCACTCGCGCCGCCCGCGTGACCCTGGGCGTTCGGCGGGTTGAGTATTCCCCATGATCCCAAGAGGCGTCGCGGTGCATGTCGCCCGATTGGGTGCTGCGATGTGCCTTATCCTGATCGGAATGTGGACGCTTAAGTTGACAGCGTAGAAGATGTGGGCGTCGGGATTACACGGGCTAGGATGGTCATGGGTCTACATGTTGAACGCATTGCTGTTCCTGGCTGCATCGCTGATGGCGTTCAGGTGGGCGGGAAACCTTATCAGGCATGTTGAACGGAGGCCGGTATGACGTGCCCCAAGCAGCAGCTTTCCGTTGGAGGACCGACTGCGTTTGCGCAATCGGCCGATAGTACAGCCACGTCGCCGGCAACAGCCTGGCCTTACGGTGATTCTGGTCCGTCACGTTGCCACAAGCCGTGTTGCCACTTCGGGATAAACGGACGAGCCTGACAGCCGTCAGCTTCCGTCAAGCCAGCGGAATACACCGACACCGCAAAAAGGGACGTTACCGGGAGTCACAATGGGTCCTGGCCGGCACAAATCGCAGCTGTTTACATGGATTTCAGCCTGGACCCTCGCTACGGGCATTTCAAGCCAGTCAATGCGCAGGCGCCTGCGCATTTCGTCGCCTCTCGTCGGCGGTCAAAGTCGAGCACCCGAGGGCTGACTGCGACCGGCGGCCGTCGCGGTCGTGGCGAACTTGGCGTCCGAGTGGAATGCGCCATTGCAGCGCGCAGGACACGCTTAGACGCGAGGCAGGCGCAGACTGGCCCCAGAACAGCCGAAAACGTACTGAACGCGTCAGGCGCGAATCTGGCGCGCGCAAAAGGGTGTTGCGGTGGAGGTGCTGCCAGCCATGCCTTGCCCACGGCGTTTTGTCATCCTTGGAAGTGCTCGATCGACAGGTGACGGACCAGGCCGCTGCCAGCGCCGGCGGTCTCAGACTCCGAAACATCCAGACCGTGTACCAGTATGTGTGGCATCGAGATGGGCGAGGCGGACGCACCCCCCTGGATCGCCAATGACCGAGACAGTCGGGTTTTCCAAAGGATTCCGCCGTCTTCGACCGTGTTTATCCGTCTGGTGGTTCGCATATCGTCGCCGCGATATCCGACCCCGTTTCGGACCCTATTACGGAATCAAGCAAGGCCAGATTCTCGCTGCGGCCGATTGACAAACAGGGGGTTACGTCGTCGAATAAATTATCCGGTCGGTCGCGATAGGGCGTCATTTGAGTCGCTTATCGCGGGTTCGAGAGTCGGTGATTACCGGTTTCGGCAAATCAATGGTTCGCATCAAAGAGCTCAACGACGTTCCAATCTACGCTCACGGCTACGGCATTGAGCTGAAGATCGGCGATTTGACGATTGACTTTGATTGGGGGCCGAGTGGTGAACCGGATGGATTCGATGCCTGGCGACTCTACAATTTCACACTCGACAATCCAACTGGCGTTGCTTGTACTCACGAGGAGGTCATACGATGGATCGACGAAGCGTATGCGAACGGAGAACTCGAACGAATCGAGTACACCTACTTCGACCCGCACCGGCGAGCTGCCACCGCACAAGACGTCGACGAACAAAGCGATC
>JALORT010000166.1 GCA_025458755.1 Methylotetracoccus sp. | reverse complement strand
CGCGACTTTCTGGCCCTGTTCGATGCGCTGAACTTCCTGCTGTTCCTGTGGCTGGCGGAGCTGATGCGGTTTCAGCGCCCCCTGTTAGTGGCGCTGGTGTTGGTGGCGATGCCGTCGACCTGGGTCGGCGGAGCCCATTGGGGACAGATCGACAACATCGGACTGTTTTTCTGTCTCTCGTCCACGATCGGCTTCATTCACTCCTGGCGCGGGATCGATGGGCACGACCCGGGCGGCGCGGCACGACGACTGCTCGCCTGGCAACTCCTCGCCGTGTCGAGCCTGGTGCTTTACCTCCTGAGCAAACAGCTGGCGATCTTCTCGCTCCCATTTTTTTTCCTGTTGGCGCTGCTGACCGCGCAGCGGGCGTTCGTGCGGATGAAATGGACCGGGTTGCTGCTATTGCTGCCGGGTTGCGCCGCCTTTCTGCTGTTGTTCCGTTACTTCGATACCTTGTTCAGCGTGCCCCGAGGCTTTCATGATTCGAGCTACTGGTTCGTCTGGGCAGGCGGAGGAAGCGATCATGCGAATCAGATTTCCCGGAATGGATTCAATCTCTGGATGCTGCTCGGACGCGACATGGAATCGTCGTCTCACGTGAATTTCTTGAATTTTCAGATTGGGAGATGGCGCGATCATCTGAGCCCTTATAAGGCGGGCATGATCCTTTATTCGCTGTTCGTGGCTGCGCTGCTGGCGCTCACAGTGAAGCGTTTGTCCGCGGCAGGCCGCGCTGATCGGCCGGCGCTCGACATGACCGACGGGGCAGCACCGGGCTTACTGCTTGCGCTGTTGCTGCTGTTTCATGGCCTCGGTCATCTGGGCTTCAACGTATTGCTGAGCGGGACCCACGAACGTTACTTATATCTGGGTTATCCATTCCTGCTGCTTGCCGCCGCCTGGTTTTTCTCGCACCGGCGAGGCTTCGGCGGGCGTCTGACGGCGTTCTGTTTTCTGAGCGCGGCAGCCTATGGCGGATTCGTCTACGGGGTCAATGCGCCACTGTCCCCGCTGCTGTTTCCGCTGCGCCGGCATGAATTCCTGGCGTCACTGCACCTTTTTCTGCTCGTCGTGCTGACCGACCGCTATCTGCAGTTGCTGAGGGCGTACCCTGTCCGTCCGCGCGCCGCTGCTGCACCGGGACCATCGCTGCACTCGGTACGCTGACCTCGAACGGAACAGGCAGCGGGATTCAGGCGCCGCCGATCACACCGCGTCGAGCCAGGTCGCGCAGCAGTTCGGTGCCGTGGCCGAGCAGCGGCGCGGCGTCGCCGTGACCGAGTTCGGCCGCGATCCGCTCCAGATACGCAAGCCCCGGCAGGCCCGGCTGCTCGCCGATAATCTGCAGCAGCCGGTAGGTGACGGCGTTCAGTTCCAGGAACCGGACCTGGTCCTCCCGGTCACGGTAGACGGCGAGGTGAGTCGGCTCCGGCGGCGGTTCTTCGGGTTGAAAGGTGCGGCTGATGCGCTGCACCGGGTAGCGATAGACTTGCGGCCAGGCCGCCGGGGAAAGGGTAAGACGATGGGCGAGGGGATCGGCGGTCAACGCCGGGTCCTCCGGCGGCGTGTCACCCTCATCGACCGACACCGCCAGCTCCAACCATTCGTAATGTGCCAGTTCGAGCAGGAACGGCGGATCGCCCGGATGGTCGCCGCGCTCATCGCGCAGGTAGGCCAGAAACTCGGCGGGGATGCCGGAGAAGTAGGGGGTGGTGCTGCGGTGCCGGGCCAGGAAGTCCCGGATCATGGCGGCCCATGAGTCGTCAGCGAACAGTTCGCGCAGCACCGGGAAACCACTGGCGATGAAGCTCTCCACGTTGTTGTAGATCAGTTCGCGGTAGAGGTTCATCCGTTCCGCGGTAACGCCTTGGGGCGGCGGGACCTCCTCCGGTTGGCGAATCGCTGCGGCGAAGTCGTATTGGGTGTGCTGAAAGCTCGGACGGGATTCAGCCATGGGCGCGGTATTTGATGTGTCCGTGCTGGAGGCTTCGGATCATTTCCACTTCCCGCAGCAGTTCCGCCAGCGGCGGGATGTTGAAATCGCGTTCCAGCAGCGTGGGGAACACGCCGAACTGTGCGTAAGCGCTGTCCAACAGGTTCCAGACCGGATCGATCACGTCCGCGCCGTGGGTATCGACCAGCAGTTCCGGCGTTTGCCGGTAATGTCCCGCGACGTGGGCATAGGCGATGCGCTCTCCCGGAATCGCGCGCAGGAAGTCTACGGCGTCGTAGCCGTGGTTTACGCTGTTGACCACGATATTGTTGAGATCCAGCAGCAAACCGCAGTCGGCGCGTTGCAGAACCGCATTCAGAAAGTCGATCTCCTCCATCTCTTTGCCCGGAGCGGCGTAGTAGGAGACATTCTCGATCGCGATCCGCTGCTCCAGAATGTCCTGTACCTGTCGAATCCGCTCGGCGACATAGTGGACGGCGTGTTCGGTGAACGGAATCGGCATCAGGTCGTACAACAGCCCGTCATCGCCGCAGTAGCTCAGGTGCTCGCTGTACAGCCGAATCCGGTGCTCGCGGAGAAAGCGTTTCAGCTCCAGCAGAAACTCCCGGTCCAGCGGCGCCGGGCCGCCCAAGGACAGCGATAAACCGTGGCAGATGAGCGGAACGCGCTCGCTGAGGGCTCGGAACTGTTTGCCGAGGCGGCCGCCCAGCCGCATCCAGTTCTCCGGGGCGACCTCGTAGAAATCCACGGCCGGCGGTGCAGCGATCACTTCAGCGGCAAAGGCCCTACGCAGTCCCAGGCCGGCGCCGCGGATTCGTGCCGCAGGTGTCGTCATGGCAGGTTCAAGGGTTCGGGAAAGCCGCCGCGGCGCGTCGGGTGGTTGCGGCTCGCCGCGTGCGGCAGCGGCATGCCGTTGGTTAGGGTGAGGTCGTTTGGGGGGCTGCAGGCGTTCCGGGCGCCGCACCCTTCTGCTGGGTGCCGCCAGCTTCTTCCACGGCCGGCGCCTTGGGATCTTTCTTCATCATCTGGGCGCCGCATTTCATTTCCGTAGCGCCCTTCATTTTTTCCGCGGCCTTTCCGGCTTCATCCGCCGCACTTCCCGCCGCGGGTGCGGCCTCGGCGAGACGATTGTTCGTGCTCGGGTTCAACTCCTTCAGTGCGAAAGGACTCTGCTGCGCATGCAGCGGTGTGGCGGAGAGCGTGCTGACGAGACCAGCGCCCAGCAGCGCGGCGAGATGTTTTCTGTCTTGTTTCATCGAGTTTCCCTTGGTTAGTTGAGTGAAGCTGTTGGCGGTGTTGCCGCACGGGCGGCGCCGATACGCTGCGGGCCATTCCCGCGTCGGGGCCTGAGGCGCGGCACGCCCTATTCTCACATACCCGCGACGGCGTCAGTCAACCCTCAGCACCGGTACCGGGCAGGGCGGCGTTGCCAGTCACGGGCGGGGATTGCTGTGTACAATGGCCACCGCGTTTGACCGCGCGCCGGCAGTTCGAATCACCGTCCGATCAGCCACGGGCCTGGATATTGAGATGACAGCTCGCTACGAAGTTCCCTTGACGGGACAGGCTTGGTCCCGCTTTGTCCGGGTGGTCAGGACGTTCGTGCGCTCCGAAGTCGGCTGGAAAGCCAAGATCCTGTGTGCGCTGCTGATTCTCTTTCTTGTTGGCATCAATGCGTTGAATGTCGTCAGCAGCTATGTCGGCCGGGATTTCATGACCGCTATCGCCAATCGTGAAATGGAAGAATTCGTCCGGTGGGCGGTGCTGTATGTCGGCGTGTTCGGTGCGTCCACCGTGGTGGCGGTGATCTACCGGTTCAGCGAGGAGCGCCTCGGTCTGCTGTGGCGGCAATGGCTGACCGAGCGGGCGGTCACGCTTTATATGGAACACCCTGTTTATTACCGCCTCGCGGAAACGGGAATGGTCGCCAATCCGGATCAGCGTATCGCCGATGACATCAAGGCGTTTACGGTCACGACCTTATCTTTCGTGCTGATGCTGCTGAACGGCAGCTTCACGATCCTGGCGTTTTCCGGCGTGATGTGGACGATCAGTCCGCTGCTGTTCATGGTGGCCGTCGTCTATGCGGTGATGGGTTCCGTACTGACGATTTACCTGGGCCGGCCTCTGGTTGGACTGAACTACATTCAGCTGGACAAGGAGGCGAATTTCAGAGCCGATTTGCTGCATGTGCGGGAGAACGCCGAGTCCATCGCGCTGCTGCGCCGCGAAGGACGGGTGGGCGCCAGGATTCGTCTGCACCTGCACCAAATGGTCACCAACTTTCGCCGTATCATCGCGGTCAACCGGAATCTCAGTTTTTTTACGACCGGCTACAACTACCTGCTGCAAATCATCCCGGCGCTGATCGTCGCGCCGATGTACATCCGCGGGCAGGCCGAGTTCGGGGTGATCACCCAGGCCGCCATCGCGTTCGCTCAACTGCTGGGCGCCTTTTCCCTGATCGTCACGCAGTTCCAGTCGATCTCATCGTTCGCTGCGGTGATTTCGCGGCTGGGCGCGCTGTGGGAGGCGATCGACGACTCCCGCGCGGCGTCCGTCTCGCAGCTCACGATTCGGGAGGAGGACGGCGGCCGTCTCATCTACAAGGGCTTGACCCTGCGTACGGCAAGGAACGATGAGGTGCTGCTGCGGGATCTGTCGCTGTCGGTCGACGACGCTCAGCGCGTACTGATCTGCGGCCCGAACGAGCGGGCGAAGCTGGCGCTGTTTCGGGCGACAGCCGGAATCTGGGATTGGGGCGAAGGGGTCATCGAGCGTCCCGGTCTCGATCGGATCCTGTTGTTGCCGGAGCGGCCTTACCTGCCGCCCGGAACCTTGCGGGAGGTGCTGCTGCGCACCACGCAAACCGAGGCGGTCTCCGATGACACGTTGCAGTCCGTGCTCGACACGCTCGGGATCGGCCGGATTGTCGAACGGGCAGGGGGCTTCGATGTCGAGCGCCACTGGGAAGACGACTTATCGCTGGGGGAGCAGCAGCTGGTCGTTTTCGCGCGGTTGCTGCTGGTCAATCCGCAGTTCGCTTTTTTCGACCGGCCCGGCACCGCGCTGAGTTCCGCTCAAGTCCGCATGGTCCTGAATTTGCTTACAGAACGCGGTGTGTCCTATCTGGTGATCGGCGAAGGTGAAGACAGAGAAAGTCCGGGCGTGTATGACACAGTGGTGGAATTCGACGAAGCGGGTGGCTGGGTACAACGGCCGCCTCTCGCGGATCACGCTGATGCCGGTCATGAGAATCTGCGGCGGCGCGTCACCGATCCGCCTTGACGGCTGCTCCGTTGGCAGTCCGGCAGTGCCCACGGTTGCCGTCTCCGATGCACTCGCGGCGACGTATAATCGCGTCATCTCATTGCCATCGGTGACTGAGGTTAGATCCGTTGAAGCGAAAAGCACCGAAACCAGGCCTTCTCGACCGGCTTCGCAGAAAGAAGAACCTGCGCGAGCAGCGGAGACTCGGGGTGTGCTGGTATACGGAAGACGCCTGGAGCATCATGGCCGACGCGGCGCTCGACGATTTGGTGAAAACCGGTTTGCGACCCGTCAAGGTTCTGGTCGAGGCGAATGCCTTCAAAGCGTGGTGCGTAGCCCACAACAAACCGAATGATGCCGCTTCGCGGGCGGCATTCGTTGCCGAAATGTTGAGCCAAAATCGTGCCGCGACCGCTTGATTCGCCCTCCGGGTGGAACGTTTGGCTCGCCAGCTTCGCGTGCCGGCTGACCGCGGACTGTCCGCCAACCCTCTCTTAAGCGTTCAAAGCACCATGCATGCATCTACTCACGCTCATCACCCGCCGCGTTCGCCCGCGCGGATCCTCTCCGGGCTGTTGCTCGCGTTGCTGGGTATCGTCGTCATCCTCTATTTCGATGACAAACTGCGCGGTTACTCGGACCTGCCGTCGGCGTCCGAGAATCTGAGTTACGGTCTGCTGTTCGTTGCCGGCGTGCTGACCGGCTTTCACTGCGTCGGCATGTGCGGCGCGCTGGTGATCAGTTACGCGGCGAAATCGGCGGCGGCCGGCAAGCCGTCGCTGGCCTCGCATCTACTCTACGGTGCCGGGAAGACCATTTCCTACACAGTCATCGGCGCGCTGTTCGGTCTGGTGGGCTCGATCATCGCGTTCACACCGTTCGTCCGCGGCGTCGTCGGTGCGGCGGCCGGTGTTTTTCTGATCCTGTTCGGTCTCGGACTGCTGAATGTCTGGCCGGCGCTGCACGATTTTCATATCCGGCCGCCGGCCTTTCTGCTGCGCTTCATCGGTCGCGAGTCGAGAAGAACCGGCAGTCCGTTCGTGATCGGGTTGCTTAATGGACTGATGATCCTCTGCGGTCCCTTGCAGGCCATGTACATCATGGCGGCAGGGACGGGCAGCGCGGCGGAAGGCGCCAAACTGCTGTTCATCTTTGGCGCGGGGACCTTGCCGGTGATGCTGGGTTTCGGCGTGCTGACCTCGATGATCTCCGCGCGGCTGACGCCGGCGCTACTGCATGCCTCGGGCGCGATCGTGGTGATTTTGGGCGCCATCATGCTGAACCGCGGTCTGGCGATGACCGGCTCGGGTTACGATTTCCACTCGTTGAAGGTGTTGGCCGAAGCGAAATGGCAGAGCGGTCGGGACGGCGGCAAAGCTGAAGAAGGAGCGGCGCCTGCCGCCGAGGAGTTGGCGGGAACGGCGGAATCCGAAGCGTTTCAGACCGTGCACATGGGGGTGAACGCGAAAGGCTTCGTTCCCAATCGGTTCACCGTGAAGCGAGGTGTTCCGGTCAAATGGATCATCACGGCCACGGAACTGAATCCATGTACCGATGGGATCGTCATTCCGACGTTGGGCATGGAATTCAAGATCAAGCTCGGCGAGCAGACGATCGAGTTCACGCCGCAGGAAACCGGCGTGATTCCCTGGTCGTGCTGGATGGGTATGATTCCGGGAGCTTTCGTGGTCGTCGCTGACTCGAAACGCTGATTTCCTTTTTCGGGTCAGGCCGGCCCGAGCGCTTCTCCCGTCACGGAGCCCGCGGGGGGGGGGGAGAAAGGACGCTTGCCGCCGTGGGCAAGCGTCCGGGTGTCCGAGACCTCGTTACTCCACCAGGAATTCGCGCATCATGCCCATGTCCTCGTGTTCCAGGTTGTGGCAGTGCACCATGAACACGCCTTTGTAGCTCTTGTAAGGCTTGATGATGCGCACCTTCTCGCCGGGCA
>JALORT010000004.1 GCA_025458755.1 Methylotetracoccus sp. | reverse complement strand
CGCGAAGCGGCGGTCAGGTCGACGGCAACCCCGACTGCTGACCCTTGGATTTCGCCGGAGAGCCACTCAGCGGTTAGAGGACGCCGAGACATTCACTTCGCCGCTTTCCGCGAAAGGATTCCGCCAGAAGGGTTTTTGCTACAATCGCAAGCTTGAGGAAGCGCGCGGCCTTCGCGGCCACCATCGTGTGCTGGAATGCTGACACCTGGAGCGCCGAAACCCGCCAGGCACTCGTACGTTATGGAGAAATTGGTGCCGTTATGACCCCTCCGAACACCCGGACCAGCCCGTCCACTCCGCGACTGGCGTACTTGGTCAGCCGTTATCCCTCCTTCTCCCATGACTTCGTGGAGCGCGAGGTGCGGAACCTGAGGCAGCAGGGCTTCGAGATTCGGCTCGCCTCGCTCCATCCGCCCGAGCGCGCCGTGGAAACTCGAACCTCGACTGAACGCGAGGAGGCGGCAGCCACGTTCTACGTCAGCCATGAAGGTCTGCGCGGCGCGGCGTCCGCCATGGGATGGGCGCTGAGACAATACCCCGGAGGATTCATCCAGTCGCTGCTGCTTGTCTGGACGTTGAGCCGCTTCGACCTGTCGCGCCTGTTAGTCAACCACTTGTGCTGGATTCAGGCACTGGTCCTGGGCCGCTGGATGGAGCGGCACGGCGTGGCCCATCTGCATATCCACTTCGCCACGCGGGCGGCCATGGTGGGTCTGATGGCGCGCCAGGCGTTTCCGATCGAATACTCGTTGACCGTACACGGTCCGGACGAGTTTTATGACGCCCGCGGCCACGCGCTCCGCGAGAAGGTGATGCACGCCAAATTCGTCCTGTGTATCAGCGACTTCGCCCGCAGCCAACTGATGAATCTGGCGCCTTCCTGCCACTGGGACAAGCTGCATGTGTGGCGGCGGGGTGTCGACACCGGGCTGTTTCAACCTGTCCCCCGGCCGGCCGGGAACGAGTGCTTCACGATTATCAGCGTCGGCCGTCTGGTCGATGCCAAGGGGCATCTGGTTCTGCTCCGTGCGGTCAAGCGACTGCATGACGCCGGACGCCCGCTCCGTCTCTTCCTGATCGGCGAAGGCCCGCTGGAAGCGGAGCTCAAGAACTGGGTATGCTCCCACGGTCTGCAAAACGTTGTCACACTGACCGGCCGGATCGAACCGGGCCAGGTCCGCGAGTATTACGCCTGTGCCGATTGCTTCGCGCTGGCGAGCTTTGCCGAGGGCATGCCGCTGGTGTTGATGGAGGCGATGGCCATGGGGGTGCCGTGCGTGGCGACGCAAATTGCCGGCATCCCCGAGCTGCTCCATGACGAACGGGAGGGATTGCTGGTGGCCGCAGGTGATGAAGTCGGTCTGGCAGCGGCCATCGGTGTGCTCGTCGACGACCCCGACTTGAGGGGCAAGCTCGGACGGGCCGGGCGCGCCCGCATCGCGGCCGACTACCCGTTCGAAAAAAGCATGCGGCTCCTCGCCGACAAACTGCGCAACCTGCTGACGCTCCCTGCGTAGCGGCTAGTCGCCCCATCTGCCACGCAGGGCGAAGTCCAACCCTTGCCGGGAAGCATCTCTGCGATCCGGCCCGCGGCGCAGCGTGGCCGGTGCCGACGGGTGACCCGTCGCGGAACGAGTGGGTGTTGACAGCGCAGCGGCAAAGCGGCATATTCACCGCCCTTCGCAGCGCGCCACAGGTCTTGTGAACATTGAGCGGTGTGCGGTTGAGTAGCGCGTCTGCTGCTTGACGCGGTTTCTCTTCGAGGTGATGTAGCTCAGGCGGTTAGAGCGGAGGATTCATAACCCTCAGGTCGGTGGTTCAAGTCCACCCATCACCACCATTTCCTCGACCCAGGCCGTTTCCCGCCCACTGACCGTCTCTTGAACGCAGGCCCGATGGCGGCAGATCCGGCCGCAATACCCGTCACCCCCGAACTCGGCCAGCCCTATCCGCTGCCGGCGATGACACCGGACGGCGCCGCTGCGCGATTCCTGATGAAATGCGGTTCGATCCTGCAAATCACGCTGCCGGGAATGAACGCGAGCGAAGAAGCCGCGCTGCGCAAGGGCACGGTCCGCGCGGGACTGCTCACGGCGGACGGCGCCCTGCTCTGGCTGTTCCAGTTCCTGCGTTCCACCAGGACGCCCACGCTCACCTTCGAGTGCCCGTTCGACATCCGGCTGCTGCCGCCCGCGCAGCGGGACATCCCGGCTTTCGAGCATCGTACCCGCGAACTGCCGATCGAAGTGCACGTGGTGGACGAACAGGGCATCCTGCGGGTGCTCCGCCGCATCAGTCTGCCTTCGGAACTGACGCGAGACTTTCTCGCCGCCGTAGCGAACCAACTCACGTCCAGCCGCTCCGGAGACGTCGCGCATCTTTTGTGGCAGCGTCGTGAACCGGCGCACCTGGCCGCATCACACGCGAGGCGTCGCATCGGCGCGGAAGCGAGGGTGTGCAAAGCACCAGGGGATCTTGAGTTCCGTCGCAAAAAGGAGCAGAGTTTCGACGCTCACCAAACTCCGTGCATTGCCCTTGTCGCAAGGGGAGGAAGTCATGCAGGTCAACCGGCGTCAGTTCTTCAAATTGAGCGCCGCATCACTCAGCGGTTCGACGCTGGCGGTTCTGGGATTTTCCCCGAGCGAGGCACTGGCGGAGGTGCGCACTTTCAAACTGGCGCGTACCACGGAAACCCGGAACACTTGCCCGTACTGCTCAGTGGCTTGCGGATTGATCATGTACGGTATGGGGGACGGAGCCAAGAATGTCAAGGCCGAGATCATCCACATCGAAGGTGATCCCGATCACCCGGTCAGCCGCGGCAGCTTGTGTCCGAAGGGGTCCGGACTGCTGGATTTCGTGCACAGCCCGTCGCGGCTGAAATACCCGGAATACCGTGCGCCCGGTAGCGGCGAATGGAAGCGCGTGTCCTGGGATTGGGCCATGGAGCGCATCGCCAAGCGGCTCAAGGAGGACCGCGACCACAATTTCATCGCGAAGAATGAGCAGGGGCAGACCGTCAACCGCTGGACATCGGTCGGCTTTCTGGCTGCCTCCGCCGCCTCGAACGAAACCGGCTACATCACCAACAAGATTTGCCGCGCCTTGGGCATCGTGATGCTCGACAGCCAGGCGCGGATCTGTCACGCGCCGTCGGTTTCCGCGCTCGCCGCCAGCTTCGGCCGCGGGGCGATGACGAATACCTGGATGGACATCAAGAACGCCGACGTGATCATCGCGATGGGCGGCAATCCGGCCGAGGCCCACCCGGTGGGCTTCAAATGGCCGGTGGAAGCGAAAGCCCGGAACAAGGCCAAGCTCATTGTCGTGGACCCGCGGTTCAATCGCACGGCGGCCGTTGCCGACCTCTACGTCCCGATCCGCGCCGGCACCGACATCGCCTTCCTGAACGGCGTCATCCGGTATCTGCTGGACAAAGACGCGATCAACCATGAGTATGTTGAGGCCTACACCAACGCGCCGTTCATCGTGCGCGGGGACTTCCGTTTCGAGGGCGGTCTCTACAGCGGTTACGACGCGAGCAACCCGGAAGTGCGCTACGACCGCAGGACCTGGACATACGAACTGGACGAACAGGGCTACGCCAAGGTCGATCAAAGTCTGCAGCATCCCCGCTGCGTGTTCCAGTTGCTGAAAACCCACGTCGACCGCTACACGCCGGAGCTAGTCACGGAAATCACCGGCACGCCGACGGACGCTTTCCTCGAGGTGTGTGCGCTGATCGCCTCCACCGCCGTCCCCGACCGCACCCTGACCAGCCTCTATGCGTTGGGCTGGACCCACCATTCCGTCGGAGTACAAAACATCCGCGCGATGGCGATGATCCAGCTGCTGCTGGGCAACATCGGCATGTCCGGCGGCGGAGTCAACGCACTGCGCGGCCACTCCAACATTCAAGGTCTGAGCGACTTGGGCCTGTTGACCGAGATGCTGCCGGGCTACATCACTCTGCCCAGGGACCACGAAACCGACCGCGCCGGCTATCTGGAAAAGCGCACATTGAAACCGCTCCGGCCGGGCCAATGGAGCTACTGGTCGAACCTTCCCAAATTCCATACCAGCCTGATGAAAGCCTGGTATGGCGGTGCGGCCACGCGGGGCAACGATTACTGCTACGACTGGCTGCCCAAGCTGGACAAGCCGTACGACAGCATGCGGATGTTCGATCTGATGGCGCAAGGCAAGGTCAACGGCTTCGTCTGCCAGGGTTTCAACCCGCTGGCCTCCTATCCGGACAAGGGCAAGGTCAGCGCCGCGCTATCCAAGCTGAAATTCATGGTGGTCATGGACCCGCTGGCGACCGACACCTCCGAGTTCTGGCAGAACTACGGCGAGCATAATGACGTGAATCCCGCGACGATCGAGACCGAGGTCTTCCGGCTACCCACCACCTGTTTTGCCGAAGAGGACGGCTCACTGGTCAACAGCTCACGCTGGCTGCAGTGGCACTGGAAAGGTGCGGAGCCGCCCGGCGAAGCCCGGAACGATATCGAGATCATGTCCGATCTGTATCTGCGGCTGAAGGAGCTGTATCGGAACGAAGGGGGGGCATTCCCCGAACCCATTCTGAACCTGCACTGGCCCTATAGGACGCCGGAGGAACCCACACCCGGAGAATTGGCCCGGGAGTACAGCGGCTACGCCCTCGCTGATCTGGCCGATCCTGAGACTCCCGGTCAGGTCCAGGTCCGGTCGGGTCAGCAGTTGTCGGGTTTCGCGCAGTTGCGCGATGACGGCACCACGGCCTGCGGCAACTGGATCTTCAGCGGCGCCTGGACCGAAGCCGGCAATCAGATGGCGCGGCGCGATACCGCCGACCCCACCGGTATGGGGATTGCGCCGGGCTGGGCCTGGGCGTGGCCGGCCAACCGGCGCATCCTTTACAACCGAGCATCGTGCGATCCTGCCGGCAAGCCCTGGAACGAGAAGCGCAAGATCATCGCATGGGACGGGAGGCGGTGGAGCGGTCTGGACGTACCGGATTACAAGACGGACGTGCCGCCCGGCGGCGAGATGTCGCCCTTCATCATGAACCCCGAGGGTGTCGGACGCCTGTTCTGCGCCGACCGCCTGGCCGACGGCCCGTTTCCCGAGCATTACGAACCTTTCGAGACCCCGCTGGGGACCAACCCGCTGCATCCCAACGTCATTAGCAACCCGGCGGCGCGCGTGTTTCCCAACGATCGGGCGATGCTCGGCGACAGGGAGGAGTTTCCGTATGTCGCGACCACCTACCGCCTGACCGAGCTGTTCAACACCTGGACCGACCACGTGCGGATCAATGCCTCGCTGCAACCCGAACAATTCGTGGAAATCGGCGTCGAGTTGGCGGCCGAGTTGGGAATCCGCAATGGGGAGCGCGTCACCGTGCGCTCTAAGCGCGGCCACATCAAGGCCGTCGCGATGGTCACGAAACGGATCAGGGCGTTGAAGGTCGGCAGCCAAACCGTGCACCAAATCGGTATTCCGGTGCACTGGGGGTTCATGGGGCTAACGCGCAAGGGTTTCTTCTGTAACAACCTGACCCCGTACTTGGGCGATGCCAACACCCAGACGCCGGAGTTCAAGGCCTTTCTGGTCAATGTGGAGAAGGATCTGAGCGAACTCATGCCCCATACCCACAAGCCGGGCGAAGGACATGAGGAGCGGGCGCGTCCCGAGGTAAAGCTCGAGGCCGGTGTGGAACGGGTGTCATGGCTGCGACGCATTTTGAAAGGGCGGACGGAGGCTTAACCATGGCACTACAATCGCTCGACATACTCCGCCGCTCCGCCACCACCACGCCGAGCCCGCAACAGCGGCAGATGACCGAGGTGGCGAAACTGATCGACGTCACCAAGTGCATCGGCTGCAAAGCCTGTCAGTCCGCCTGTCAGGAATGGAACGACGTGCGCGAAGAGGTCGGAATCAACGAGGGTTCCTACCAGAATCCCCACGATCTGACTGCGAACAGTTGGACCGTGATGCGCTTCGCCGAAACCGAGGAGAATGGGCCGCTGGAATGGCTGATCCGCAAGGACGGCTGCATGCACTGCGCGGATCCCGGCTGCCTGAAAGCCTGCCCTTCGCCGGGAGCGATCGTCCAGTATTCCAACGGCATCGTCGATTTCCACGAGGAACATTGCATCGGCTGTGGCTACTGCATCGCCGGCTGCCCTTTCGACATCCCGCGCTTGTCGAAAAAGGACGGCAAGGTCTACAAGTGCACGCTCTGTTCGGATCGCGTGGCGGTCGGGCTGGAGCCGGCCTGCATCAAGGCCTGTCCCACCCAGGCATTGGTCTTCGGCAGCAAAGAGGACATGATCCAGCACGCCAACGAACGGATCGTCGACTTGAAGGAGCGCGGCTTCGAGGATGCTGGTCTGTACGACCCGCCGGGCGTCGGCGGCACGCACGTGATGTACGTCTTGCACCATGCCGACAAGCCGCAGATTTACAACGATCTGCCGAAGGATCCGGCCATCAGCGCGATGGTTTCGGTCTGGAAGGGAGTGATGAAGCCGCTCGCGACCGCGGCGATGTTTTTCACCGCGCTGGCCGGATTCTTCCACTACGTCACGGTCGGCCCGAACGAAACGGACGACGATGAAGAGGAGCATCACGCATGAGCGCGACACCGCAACCGACGCTGCTGCTCCAACGCTACAACGCGGGTGAGCGGCTAAATCACTGGATCACTGCCATCACCTTTCTGATGCTGACCTTTTCGGGTCTAGCGCTGTTTCATCCGTCGATGTTCTGGTTCAGCCAGTTCTTCGGCGGGGGCACCTGGACGCGCATCCTGCACCCCTTTATCGGCGTGGTGATGTTCATCTCGTTCAGTCTGCTGGCACTGAAGTTCTGGCATCACAACCTGCTGAGCAAGAATGACGTCCAGTGGCTGAAGCAGATCGGCGACGTGGTGCAGAACCGCGAAGACCGGCTGCCGGAAGTCGACCGCTACAATGCCGGGCAGAAGCTGCTGTTCTGGACCATGATCGCGACGATTCCGACGCTGCTGGTGACCGGCGTCATCATCTGGCGGCCGTGGTTCGCGCACTTCTTCCCGATCGAGGTCGTGCGCATCGCCGTGCTGCTGCATGCGGTCTCCGCGTTCGTGATGATCAGCGGCATCATCGTCCACATCTATGCGGCCCTCTGGATCAAGGGCACGATCGGCGCGATGGTGCGCGGCACCGTCAGCCGTGCATGGGCGGCCAAACACCATCCCGGCTGGTACCGGCGCGCGATACGGGGCGAGGACCACTGAGCCAACGCCGGCGACACGTTCGGCCAACCGGCCAGTCACGATGAGTTCATTCGGGGAAGAAGCATGAACGCAGTCAAACTTAGCCCGCGCTCGCCGTATCGGGACAATGCCCTGTTCGCCGTGACGGTGATCGGCATCGTCCTGTTGGGCGGCGCCTATTTCTTGAGCCGCGAAAGCATTCCGCCCCTGATCATTGCAGGAGTCATCGTCTATCTGGGGTTCGGACTTCCGCGCTGGATCGGGCTGGCCGAACGCAGGAAACGCGCGGCCAAGGCCAAGCAGAGAGAACTCGAAAAATGGGGCTTTCACGGCCGTGATCGGGAAGGGGCGTGGATCAATTACATCGACTATCCGTTGATCCGGCAGGCCGCAATCGCCAAGGACAAGTTCTTCTACAGCGACTGGCTGATCATCCATGACGGCCACATCGTGGTGAACCCGGGGCGATGCACGGTGAATCCGGATCGCACCGAAGTGACCTACGACATCCGGAGCCCGCGTACCTACGCCTGGGACGGCTGTACTCCCAAACGGCTGTTTTATTGGCTTGCCCTGATCGGTACGCCCGACTGGTGGGAACGCTGCGAAACGGTCCAGTCAGTGGACGACCGAGGCAATTTTGTGACCCGGGAGCCGTTTTGGCCCAAGGCGCACTACGCCAGCCTGGTTCACGACGCGCTTTATCAGTATCTGGGCTTGATCCCCATTGCCAAGAAGGATGTCGATCGGCAGTTCCACGACATGCTGCTCGCCTCCGGGCTGCCTGCCCCGCTGGCGAGGCTCTACCACTTCGCGGTGCGCCATTTCGGCGCGCGGGCGATCAAAGAGGATCAGGCGGCGCCCAGCACCACAATGCGCGTCAGCGGATTTCCGTTCCCGTAAATCCGCTCGCTGAAGTCGGCAGCAGTGAAGGCAGCCCTGATCGCGGTGCCGACGCTCCCTTCGCGCGTGCCAACTCTGCTGGATCTCAGCTGACAGGGGAACAGACCGTCGGTTCTTTCTGCAAACCATCGAATCGCCGCCCTCGAGTGTCGATTTGACAAGCTTCCAACGTCGAGAGCATGATGAGTTGAGCTGGATGCAGCAGCACTTCGATTAACGACGCCGGGGGGGCGAAATGTTACGAGGAGTTCTGAGTTCATGGGCTTCCACGACGGGGCGAAGCCAACCGAAATTCCCGGGCGGCCTCACATCGCGACGCCGCCGCACTGCGCGCTACATGGCCCGCGCGATGTAGTTCAGCTGGGCGCTCTCCACCATGTCCCCGAAACCGCCAAGCCGTTCAGCCAACTGGGCTGTCAGCTTCTGCAGATCAACCCGCAGTCGGAGGTGTTTCGCCTCGACTTTGCCTGAGAACGGCAACGCAAGACGCTTCCCTAGGTCTTCGACCAACGCGGCGAGACGCTTCTCCGAATCCGCCGTTGCCGTCTCCTCGATCAATGCCGCCGCCGGACTGCCGGGTCGAAAGGTCACGTCAAGGTCCTTGGTCGCCGGCTGGCTGACCCCTCCTGTTTCGCCCGCTTCGAGGCCGACGTCGGTCACGTTATCCTGCTTCTTGAGCTGCGCAGACGCCTGCGTGGTCAGCATGTCCAGGTCGATAACAAAAAGAACCCAATCGCCGCTCAATAACTGTTTTGCGCGGAGTGGAATTCCCGTCTTCTCGGTCAGCAGTCGTGAGGTTGGCATGAGACCTTCCAACGACGGCGGGTCGCCCCGGGCGGACCGCGAGACCGCGCGGCTCGCCTCGGTACCCGCACGGAATTTGACCATGACTTCGCCGGGTGCGAATGCCGGCGTTTCCTCGCCCGCCACCGCAGAAGCTGGTGTCGCCATGCCGACCACAATCATCGCGATCACCGCAAAGAGTGCCGCGAGGAGCGCCAGATTATCATCAACTCGTTGAAGCAACATAAGTTTTCATCACCACTAATGGAGGTTATGACCATAAGCACAGGCCAGTAAAGACCCGACGGGTTACTGTCAGGGTGCCTCTCGGGAACTCTAACACAGGGTTGTAGGAGATATAACCATGAAGAAGCTAGTCGCCGTCAGCACCATAGCGCTTGCCAGCCTCGCGCTGCATGTGCTTCCAGTTCATGCCCTGGAGGGGCGGGGCATGCCGCCCGAGCCCGACTTCGTTCCCGGGGAGATCATCGTGAAGATGAAGCCCCGGCAAAGCCTCTCGGGTGATGACCTTAATGCCTTTAGTCTCCACGCCGCGGATCAGCTGACATCGGGGGGAGAGATCATCTACCGCATTGAATCCTCCGTACTGAGCACCATGTCCGCCGCCCAGGCCAAGGATCAAACCTTGACTGTGGTCGAGGACCTGAAAAAGCGGCCGGATGTGGAATATGCGCAGCCGAATTACATCCTGTACGCGATGAAGACGCCCAACGATCCGCTGTACGCAAAACAGTGGCATTACTTCAACAACGGATCGGGAACCGGCGAATCGCCCGGCGGCATCGACTTGCCCAAAGCCTGGGACGCCAGCACGGGCGGCAATGTGGTCGTGGCGGTCATCGACACCGGCATTGTGAAAACGCATGAGGACATCGTTGGCTCGCCCAATCTGGTGGACGGCTACGATATGATTAGCGACGTGACCCGAGCCAATGACGGCGATGGACGCGACGGTGATCCTTCGGATCCCGGCGACGGCATGGCGGCGGGAGAATGCGGTTTCGGACAACCCCCGCAGGCGCAGCCGAACAGCTGGCACGGAACCCACGTCGCCGGCACGATCGGTGTCGGCAAGACCGATAACAACCTGGGTATCGCCGGCATCAACTGGACGGTCAAAGTGCAGGCCGTGAGGGTCCTGGGCAAGTGCGGTGGGTCGACCTCGGACATTAATGATGCCATCCGCTGGGCTGCCGGCCTTACCGTACCCGGCGTGCCGGCGAACGCCACCCCGTCGAAAGTGATCAACATGAGTCTCGGCGGAGGGTCGCGCTGCCTGTTGTCTCCCGCGATGCAGTCGGCAATCAATGACGCCGTCGCCAAAGGCGTGACGGTGGTGGTCGCCGCAGGCAACGACGGCAAGGACGCATCCGGTTACTCCCCGGCGGGCTGCAACAACGTGATCACCGTCGCCGCGGCCGATCCGCGCGGAGCGCTGACCCCTTGGTCCAACTTCGGCACGACGGTCGAGATCCTGGCCCCCGGTGGTCTGCACAAGAGCTGCTCCCTTCCGCAGGATGGCATCCTGAGCACGGTGGGGAACGACAACAGCGGCGCCTGTGCCCTTGGCACCGGATATTCCTACTACAACGGCACGTCCATGGCGGCACCGCACGTGGCGGGCGTGGCTGCACTCTGGATCGCACAGGATCCTGCGCTCACTCCGGCGACCCTGGTGACCGAACTCCAGAAAGCCGTGTATCCCAGGGATTCGTCGCAGTGTCCGCAACCCTGTGGTGCGGGGTTGCTCAGCGCTTTACGGACGCCGAAGGGCGGAACGCCTCCGCCGGGCGGTGTGCGCGTCGTGCTGGATCTGGATCCTGACAAGTCGTCTTACAACGTGGGGGAAACGATCACTGCAAAGGCATCCGTGCAGTTGAACGGTGCACCGCAGCCCGGCACCAGCGTGGCGTTCGGCTCCGACAACAGTAGCGTCGCCTCGGTCTCGCCGACTTCCGCGGTCACGAACAACGCCGGGCAGGCACAGACGACAGTGAGCGCCAAGGCCGCGGGCCAGACGGCGGTGTCCGCTGAGGCGGGTGGAAATCAGGTGAAACGGAGCATCAGCGTGCAGCAGGTGCCTGACTTCTCGACGACGGGAATGGTGATGCTGTTGGCCGGCATCATCGCGATCGGGCTGTTTCAGGGACGCCGCGTTGCCACCTGAGTGTGACCGTGAACGGCAATAACGTAACCCGTTGTCTGTTCCTCACTCGGGCTTAGGGCGGTCGGCATGAAGCCGCTCAACCTCCGCTTCGCCGCGGTGATGCTAGGCTACGGCGGAGCGATGTTTCTCGTTTACCGCGACGAGGTGCTGGGACCGTTTCTGGCACCTCTCGCGGTACTCACGGCGAGCGTGACGGCCGATGTGCTGCAGCACATCGGCATCGCCGTGGTACGCGACGGTGCATTCCTCATCCATCCGGCGGGTTTTGCCTACCAGGTTGCCTATACGTGCACCGGATTCGTTCCCGTGGTCACCTTTATTGTCTGCCTGCTGGCGTGCTCCGGATCGGCCAAGGCAAAGTGGTCAGGGATCGCCGTGGGCGTCCCGGTCCTGATCGGTGTCAATCTGCTTCGACTTACCCACCTGTTCTATCTCGGAGTCTACGCGCCGGGCGCATTCGCATTTGCGCATGAGGTGATGTGGGAAGGTTTGCTTGCGGCCACCTTCATCGGTTTGTGGTTGGGGTGGCTGAATCGGTCACAGCTTCGGCCGGCGTCCTTCAGGTCGGTTGCATTGTCCGGCCGGCCTGAAGCTGACTGCAGCAGAGGCGAAATCCTCTCGCCCAGCGACGACCGCAAGCACGGTCACCGCTGAGCCAGCACACCCCGGCAGGCCAAAAACATTCGGGTGAACACGGCTTGCCGCCGACCCGAGAGAGAGCCAAGTCCAGCGAGCTGTGAATCCACGGACATAACAGCCTGCTGGCCCGAAGCGGGTGGATACTCAAACGGGAGGATTCTGACGCTCCAGCCCACTTGTCGCCTGCCACGCCCATTTTCCGTCGATGTCGATCTCAAGAACGGCGTCATAGTGCTCCGCCCGGTCCTCGGCGTTCTGCTGACCTGGACGACCCATGACCAAATAGGAGATATTCGCCTCCGTCAGCTTTCGAAGCATGTGCTGCATCTTTTCCCGGTTCAGATCGGTACTCGGCAGATCGATCACGGCGAATTGGGGCGAGGCAAGGAGTATCCGCGCCAACGAAATGACCTGCTGTTCCTGGACCGACAGCAGGCTGTCCCATTCATTTTCCCTGTCGAGTCCACCGGCACGCTGCAAGATCGCTTCCGCACTCAGCGATTTGAGCGTGTCGACGATCTGTTCGTCCGTCAATGCGGCATCCGAAGTGCCGGAAACGAGCGCCTCGCGCAAGGTTCCCGGAGGCAGATACGCGCGCTCGGGCAGGAACAGGATTCGACTCATCCGAGGCCGGAGCACCCGGCCCGTCCCGATGTCCAGGATGCCGGCGGTGGCTTTGAAAAGGGACTCCTTCGTCGCATTGTCCACGCAGGTGATCAACGTCCGCTGCCCCTGCGGCATCGTGGCCGACAGGTCCTTGAGGATGACGTGTCCATCGCTCGTCGAGCGCAGCGTGAGATTTTCATAGGCGACGGCCTCGCCGTTCTCGGACCAGTCGATGCCGGAAACCGTCTCGGTCTGAGCGAGTTCGATCCCGTACCACAGATTGATCAAACGCTGCACCACCGCCATGAACGATGAGATCGACTGAAACTGGGTGATGATTAGCGAGAACGCCGACACCAATGTGATGAACGCCATCGCCGACTGTGTCACCACACCGAATTCGATTTCGCTCCGCATAAACAAGGGCGCAACCAGCAAGATCGGCAGAACTTGCATCAGATAGTTGTAGCCGGTGATGAAAAAACCGAGATTTCGGTTGACGCGAATGATTCGTCGGAAATTGTTCACCAAGTCGTCGAGACGGCGGAACAACCGCTTCAGCAGAGGCTTCTCCCGGTGTAGCAGCGCGATCGATTCGGCACGTTCGGTCACATGGAGCAGTCCGGCACGAAAACCCGCCTCCTTATCCAGTTGGGAATTATTCAGGTCGACCAGCGTGCTTCCGAGGCGGACCGCAAGCAGCGATCCGACCACGGCATACAGCACCGCGACACCGAACAACGTCGGGCTGATCCGCCAGAGCACGCTGGAAAATGCGACCACGGTGAAGAGCCCATTCAGCAACATCAGCACGAACGACAGCGTCGTCGTCGTGAAGCTCCGCACATCGTCCGCGATCCGCTGGTCGGGATGTTCCATACCCGTGCTTCTGATCAGGGCATCATTCATCCGGTAGTAGGTCGGATACTGTAGGTACAGCTCGACGAATCGACGTGTCATCCATTCGCGCCACAGCAGACCCAAGCTCTCCTCGGCATAGCGGACATACACGGCCACAACGGTCGATGCCGCAAATACGCCGAGGTAGAGACCCGCTTCGACGACGTACTGATTCATGTCCCGATTGGCGATCGCGGTCATGAAGTCGCGTCCGACGTAGCTGTTCAGTACATTCAGTCCATTGACGCCGATGAGCAAGGCGGCCAGCAGGACGAAAAGACCGATGGCCTTGCCACCGATTTCTGAACGCGCGAGATTCTTAAGCAGCTGGAGAAAAAGCCCCCAACCTTGTTCATTGATGGGAATGCGCAGCATTTGGGCCTCATGTGTCTCGTGTATCAGTGCTGTTGGTTTTATCGCGCTGCGGGCTCACCCGCCACGGCGTTCGAAACACTCCGGAATTGCAGCTGCACATGTCACAGTTGAAGAACTCGCCGGGCGAGTCGGAGTGATTCGCGGGAGATTGTCCCATATCGGTATCCGGGCCGCAGGTACCACAAGACCGCTGGCTGCGTATGCGGCTTCCAACCCCGCGATTAACCTCTGTGCCGCATATCCGGTGGGCAACCCTGTCGAGCAATTGACAGCCCCACCACGTAAACGTAGGCTGCAAGCCTTTTTTGGTCGGCGCCCAAGCGCCTGGATTCAACTTTATTTGACTGGAGGGCGGCAGCGTGCTGCGTGGTGTGATTCTTGATCTCGACGGGACCGTTTATTTGGGGACGGAGCAGGTCCCCGGTGCGGCCGAATTCGTTTCATTGCTGGCAGAGCTGGACATCGCTTGCCTGTTTGTCACCAACCGGTCCAACCGAAAGCCCGAGGACGTGGCCGCTCATTTGCGGGAATATGGCATTCCATGCGACGTTGAGGATGTGTTGACGTCATCCCAAGCCGCCGTTCAGTATTTGCAACGGGGAAGCGCCTACGTCATCGGCGAGGAAGGATTGACCTCCGAACTGGAGAAGGCGGGCTTTACGATCACCGACCATGCACCCGACTATGTCGTTGTCAGCCTCGACCGCCAGTTCAATTACGACAAGCTCAAGACTGCCTGTAACCTGATCGCGCGAGGCGCGACGTTCATCGCCACCAATCCCGACAAAACCCTGAAGGGCGAACATGGCGTGACACCCGGCACCGGGTCGATCGTCGCGGCGGTGGAGGCCGGCTCCGGAGTCAAACCCTTGGTCATTGGCAAGCCCGAGCGGTTGATTATGGACATGTCGCTGACCCGATTGGGCCTCTCGGCGAATGAAGTGATCGCCGTCGGGGACAACATCCAGACCGATATTCCTGCGGGCGCCAACGCAGGCATGAAGACCGTACTGATGCTCACCGGTGTGACCCGGCGCGATGAAGCAGACTCCGGATCGTGCCGGGCGGATTGGGTACTGGAAGGGTTCGCGGAGCTGACCCACCTGGTCCGCGAACTGGCGTCGGCTGCTTGAGACGGCCGCGCTGATGGCGGCAACCGCGGCATCGGGAGACGTGCCGTTTCTCCGCCTGCCGGACCCCTACACGCAGTTCAGGCGTCGCGCCGAGCGCCTGCGCCATCTCGCTTCGAGACAACACTCGCTGGCGGAGTACCTCCGATTCATCGCCGGAGTCGCTGACGCTCAGCAGGATGCGGCGCGGGAGTTCGCGGTTGCAGTCGCCGGAGACGACTTGACGGGATGGGCTCCGGACGACTCCCTACCGAGGCTCAGTGTTCATCGGTGCGTCCTTCCGCACGATTGGCGGTCGGCCCTGGAGACTGTGACTGACCGCTGCAGAAACAACGGGGCCGAAATCGCAAATGTCATTGGCGCTCTGTCGCAGTCCCCCCCGGAGCAGGTCGACGGCTGGGCCAAGGCCGTGTTGGTCGGCGACTACACGCAGATCGATCCCGGTACCGCCGCGATCATCGGTGCGGCCTTACAGGTCGTATGGACGGCGTGGTGTGCACATCTCGGAATTGCGCCGCCACGTACAGAGCACAGGAGTGAATGCCCGGTGTGCGGTTCACGGCCGGTCGTCAGCGTGATCGCTGCGGGCGGCGCCGAGCACGGCCTGCGCTATCTATGCTGCGGGCTCTGCGCTACACAGTGGAACCTGCCCCGCATCCGGTGCATACACTGCGGCTCGACCGAAGGTATCGCTTACTATGCCGTCGAGGGATCGAACCAGGCCGTCAAGGCCGAAGCCTGCGGACAGTGCGGGACCTACTCGAAGATTCTGAATTTGGAAAAAGACCCGAAGCTCGATCCGTTCGCGGATGATCTGGCGAGCCTCGCGCTGGACATCATGCTGGCCGACGCCGGCTTCGAGCGGTTCGGCGCAAATCCGTTCCTGATTCCTGCCGCGTAGCCGCAGCATCCAGAGCGATCCGCTGTTTCCGCCGACCCGGCGGACACGCCGCCCTCATGGGTGTTACGAGATGAAAGCGTACAGAGCCCCGTCGGGGCTCTGTACTTGTTGGTTCGCCCGCGCTACCGGTTCGGTCACCGGCGCGGGGCTGACTCAGCGCGAGGCGCTCAAGCCGCGGCGGCGCTCGGTGTCGCGGCTGCCTCGGTCACCGTTTCCCCACGGCTCGCGAAATCCTTCCGTGCGGCAGCGGCGCCGTCATGCAGACCTTCTCCGACGGCGCTGTGCGACGGAATCAGGCTGCCAACGACCATCGAGCTGTAGACGACGCCGTAGGTGGCGTAGTAGAAGCCCTTGTAAACGACCTTACGGACCAGTTTACCGGCTTCCGGAAGGACGTTGGACGCTGCGGAGCAGGCATCAGCAGCACTTTCGCTGATCACTTTGGCGAGTCCCTTGGACTCTTCCGTCACAACTTCGGCGACGACTTCTTCGGTTTGGGTGGCTTTCTTGACCATGATAGTTCTCTCACTCTGTGGGCAATGATGACGGACAATAATCTACCCCGTTTCCGGGTTTGCTATTGCTCAGAGGGCCCGGCGAGACAACCGGGACTTTGTAATCGAAATCTTACACAGAATTCTGCTTTTGTTGCCACCTTGTCGAGAGACTTTTTCTTTGACGTTTCAGCGACCTCGATGCGGATCAGCGCAAATCTTCGACCACCCTAGAGGCGGGTGACCGTCAGCGGGTGACCGTCAATTGATCGCCCATTAGCTTGGTTCCATGACGGTCACCTGCCGCCAAGTCGCGACAGCGCGAGGTAAACGACGCTGAGCGCGGTCAGTGCGGTCGCGGCGACGATCAGCCAAGGCAGATGGTCCTCGCTAAACGGGTAGCCGGGGGCATGGTGCGCAGCCGCCAGCAACAGGGCCGGCGCGATCAAATTCAGCGATGCACCGACAGCGTGCCCGGCCCGCAGACTTCCGGCGGCATGAACAAGCAGCACGGCGGACAACATCAGCGTCAGCGCGGCGAGACCCAAACCCATGACCGATGTCACACCGTCGGCAACGACGGCGAATACATGAGTCGCCGTGACTCCCCATTGGATCGCCACGAGGAGACATAAAGCACCCGCCAACAGTGCGGACGCACTGATCGCTGGCCGCCGAGGGACGATCTCCGGCGCCGCCATTCGTCGCCCCCGTTCCCGCCAGCGCATGATGCTTTTCTCGACCTCGACGACCAGGAAGACCGCCAAAGCCGCGCCGGCAATGCGGAGCCACGCCCCACCGTCGAGATCGCGTGACTCGAATGCGTTCTGCATGAACGGGGCATAAGTGAACACCAACTGCACCCCGACCAGGATCAGCATCGCCAACACGGCGTAGCGATTGCCGACCCAGGCACGCCACGACACGCTGTTTCCGAAAAAGAACCGGCTGTTGACCAAATACACCAATTGCCCCGCGACCAGCGTGTTCACGGCCGCCGTCCGGGCGGTCTCCACCGCTTCGCCACGATTGAGTTCCCATTCATACATGAACAAGGTTGTCGCAACGAGCAGCAACGAGACATAAGTGATGCGCCACAGCATGTAACCAGTCACCAGCGGCTCGGTCGGACGCCGCGGCGGCCGATGCATCAAATCCCCCTCAGGCGACTCGAAAGCGAGCGTCAGCGCCAGCGTGACGGCGATGACCAGGTTGACCCAAAGAATCTGCAGCGGGGTCACCGGAAGCTCCGCACCAAGCAAAATCGCGGCAATAATGACGCCGGCTTGACCGCCGTTGGTAGGGATCGCGAACAGGATGGTCTTGCGCAGGTTGTCATAAACCGTCCGCCCCTCCCGAACCGCCGCGGCGATGGTCGCGAAGTTATCGTCGGCCAGCACCATCTCCGCAGCCTCTTTCGCCGCCTCGGTACCGCGCTGCCCCATCGCGACGCCGATATCCGCTGCCTTTAGTGCAGGTGCGTCGTTGACGCCGTCTCCGGTCATCGCAACCACGTGGCCTTCCGCACGGAGGACCTTGACCAGGCGCAGCTTATGCTCTGGATTGGCGCGCGCGACCACGTCGATCCCGGCGGCGGCCGACCGCAACTGGGCATCGCCCAGTTCCTCGATCTCCGCCCCGGTCAGGGCCAGGGTCCCATCACCGATGCCCAGTTGCGCTCCCACCGCGCGGGCGGTGATGCTGTGGTCCCCGGTGATCATCTTGACCTTGATCCCGGCTCCGCGACAGCGTGCCACCGCTTCGACCGCCTCGGGTCGCGGCGGGTCGATCATGCCCACCACACCGAGCAGACTGAAACCGCCGTCGGTGTCGGCGAACGTCAGCGCCTGGCCCGGGGACGGGACCGGTTTCATCGCCAGCGCCAATAGACGTTGCCCCCGCGCGGCAATCTCTTCCGTGCGCTGGTGCCAAAGCGACGGATCGATCGGTATGTCCCTACCCGCGACGTGTTGATGGTTACAGCGCTCCAGAACGATTTCCGGCGCACCCTTCAGCAGAATCAGCCCGTGACCGGCGTGATCCCGATGCAGAGTCGCCATGAACCGATGCTCGGACTCGAACGGAATCGCGTCGATCCGGGGCAGGGAGTGACGCTCAAACTCCGCATCGAGACCCGCTTTCAGTGCCAAAACGACCAGGGCGCCTTCGGTGGGATCACCTTCCAGCCGCCAAATACCATGGTCGTCGTGCAGCGCCGCGTCGTTGCAGAGCAGCGCGGCACGGGCCAATTCCTTCAGATCGGGACAATCGGCCGCCAACACCTCGGCGCCCCCGACACTGAACCCGCCCGAGGGATCGTAGCCCGCCCCGCTGACGCCAAACTCGTGCTCCGAGGTAGCGACCGTCAGGACGGTCATCTCGTTACGCGTCAGCGTCCCGGTCTTGTCGGAGCAGATGACCGTCACCGAACCGAGCGTCTCGACCGCCGGCAATTTGCGCAGAATCGCTTTGCGCTGCGCCATGCGCTGCACCCCGACCGCGAGCGTAATGGTCACGATGGCCGGCAACCCTTCCGGGATGGCCGCGACCGCCAGACTGACAGCCGCCATGAACAATTCGTCGAGACCGAGGCTCTCGGTCACCCAGCCGAAGACGAACGTCGCCGCCGCGGCACCGAGGATGATGGCTGTCAACCACCGGGCAAACTGCTCGATCTTGCGCAGCAGAGGTGTGACCAAGGTATCCACCTCGGCCAGCAATGTACTGATATGGCCGATCTCGGTCTTGCTGCCGGTCGCGGCGACGATGCCGATGCCCTGACCGTAGGTCACCAGCGTGCCGGAAAACCCCATGCATAGGCGGTCGCCCGTCGCCGCGCCGGAATCAACCGGTTCGATGGATTTTTCGACCGGCACCGATTCACCCGTCAGCACCGATTCGTCGATGCGCAGCGAGCGGGTTTCGATCAGTCGCAGGTCAGCCGGAACCTTGTCGCCCGACTGCAGCAGCACAAGGTCTCCCGGTACCACGTCCTCGGCCGACACGGTCGTCCGCCGGCCGTCTCTGACCACGTTCGCCGAGGGCGAGAGCAGATTGCGGACCGCCTCGAGCGCGGCCTCGGCCTTTCCTTCCTGAATGAAGCCGATCAGGGCATTCAGCACCACGACAGCTCCGATGACCGCGGTATCGACGTAGTCGCCCAGCAGTGCGGTCGTCAGTGCCGCAACCAACAGCACATAGATCAACAGGTTGTGGAACTGCAGCAGGAGGCGCAGCCAGGCGCTGCGCCGTTTGATCGGCGGCAGGCGGTTCGGACCGAACTGCTCCAGGCGGTCTT
>JALORT010000165.1 GCA_025458755.1 Methylotetracoccus sp. | reverse complement strand
TCGCGGAAAATGCGGGGGGCGTGCATTGTTTGAAATACGGCTTGACCGTGCACAACGTGCTCGGCCTGAAGCTGGTGACGATCGAGGGCGAGCTGCTCGAGATCGGTGGCGCAGCTTACGACAGTGCCGGCTACGACCTGTTGGCTCTGGTGACCGGGTCGGAAGGGTTGCTCGGGATTGTCGTGGAAGTCACGGTGAAACTGCTGCCGCTGCCGCGCGCCGCTCGGGCTTTGCTGGCGTCGTTCGACCGGATCGAGCACGCGGGCAAAGCCGTCGCGCGCATCATCGGCGCCGGTTTGCTGCCGGCCGGACTGGAAATGATGGACGCCCTGGCGATCCAGGCGGCCGAGGACTTCGTCCATGCCGGCTATCCGGCCGATGCCGCCGCCATCCTGCCTCGCGCGATGAACTGGAACGGAAGAGGTTCTGGGCAGGGCGCAAAGCCGCGTTTCCGGCGGTCGGACGTATCGCTCCCGATTACTACTGCATGGATGGAACCATTCCGCGGCACCGGTTGGCCGAGGTGCTCGGCCGAATCGGGGAGTTAGCGATGGACTACGGTTTGCGTGTGGCGAATGTCTTCCATGCCGGTGACGGGAACCTGCACCCGCTGATCCTGTTCGATGCCGGTCAACCGGGGGAGCTGGCAAAGACCGAGGAGTTCGGCGGAAGGATTCTGGAGCTGTGCATCGAAGTGGGCGGCACCGTGACGGGCGAACACGGGATCGGGGTGGAGAAAATCAACCAGATGTGTCTGCAGTTCGGGACCGCGGAGTTGGAACAGTTTCACGGCGTGAAGCACGCGTTCGACCGCGGGGGCTTGCTGAATCCAGGCAAAGCGGTACCCAGCCTGCACCGCTGCGCGGAATTCGGCCGCCTGCATGTGCATCGAGGACGTCTGCGCCATCCGGAATTGGAGCGCCTTTGACGGTGATGCGAGCGTGAACGGCACATGCGTTGCGCATGATCTCGCCGCCGAACTGCAGCAGCAGGTGCTGGCGGCCCTCGAGCGGGGAATTGCGCTGAACATTGCCGGGAACAGGACCAAGGGGTTCTATGGGATGCCGGCGGCGGGCCGGGCGCTGCCGGTGTCTGCACACCGCGGCATCGTCCATTACGAACCGACCGAGCTGATCGTCACGGCACGCGCCGGGACGACGCTGGATGAACTCGAATCGGTGTTGGCGAGGGAGGGCCAAATGCTGGGTTTCGAGCCGCCGTACTTCGGCTGTGATGCCACGCTGGGCGGAACCATCGCCTGCGGCTTCTCGGGACCGCGCCGGCCGTTCGCCGGTTCGGCGCGTGATTTCGTGCTCGGCTGCAGGCTGATCAACGGTCGCGGCGAGATCGTTTCGTTCGGCGGAGAGGTCATGAAGAACGTCGCGGGTTTCGATGTGTCGCGCCTGATGGTCGGTGCCATGGGAACACTCGGCGTATTGCTGGAAATTTCGCTGAAAGTGCTGCCGCAGCCAGCCGCGGAAACCTCTCTCGCGCTCGAAGCGACGCCGGAAAATGCCCATTCCGCGATGCTGCGCTGGGCGTCGACGCCGTTACCGATTTCGGCATTGGCCTACGACGGTCGGCTGCGCGTACGGCTGTCCGGCGCGGAAAGCGCCGTAGTCGCCGCCCGGCGGCAACTGGGCGGTGAGGTCGAGGACGTGCCGAGCGCCTTCTGGACGGACCTGAGAGAGCACCGGCTGCCGTTTTTCCAGACAGAGGAAAATCTCTGGCGCCTCTCGCTACCTCCGGCAGCACCGCGCGCGTGGATCGAAGGAGCCTGGCTCCTCGACTGGGGCGGCGCGCAGCGCTGGTTGCGGACTTCGGCCGCTCCGGCCGAAGTGTTTGCCGCAGCGAGACAGCTCGGCGGGCATGCCACGCTGTTTCGTTCAGCCCGGCCGGAATTCCGATTTCAGCCGCTGCCGGCGAATCTGCTAGCGCTGCATCAGCGCGTGAAGCGGGCATTCGACCCCCATCGCCTGTTCAATGTCGGCCGCCTCGGCGCGTGGTGACCGGTGCAGACGCGGCTGGCTGATTTCATCAAGGACGCCCCGCAGGGCAGGGAGGCGGGCGCCATTCTGCAGTCGTGTGTTCATTGCGGATTCTGCACGGCGACCTGTCCCACCTACCAGTTGCTCGGCGATGAACTGGACGGGCCACGCGGGCGCATCTATCTGGTCAAGCAGATGCTGGAGGGTGATGCCGTTTCCCGGCGCACGCAAGTCCACCTCGATCGGTGTCTGAGCTGCCGCGCCTGCGAAACGACCTGTCCGTCGGGCGTGCGTTACGGGCGATTGCTGGAGATCGGACGTGCCGTGCTGGAACGCAAAGTGGCGCGCGCGTGGTGGGATCGCCTGCAACGCCGCCTGCTGCGGTCGATTTTGCCCTATCCATCGCGCTTCGCGGCGCTGTTCGGCATCGCCACCTGGGTTCGTCCATGGCTGCCAGGCGGCCTGCGGCGGGAGGTGCCCGCGGTTCGGTCAGCCATACCCTGGCCGAAGCCGCGCCATGACCGGCGCATGCTGGTGCTGGCGGGCTGCGTTCAACCGATCCTGGCGCCGAATATCAACGCGGCGGCGGCGGTCGTTCTGGACCGCTTGGGTGTCAGCCTGATCGCGGTGCCCGGCAGCGGCTGTTGCGGCGCTCTGAGCTATCACCTCAGTGCGCGGGACGAGGCCCGCGATTTCATGCGGCGGAACATCGATGCCTGGTGGCCGCACATCGTCGCCGGAGCGGAAGCCATCGTGACGACCGCCAGCGGTTGCGGTGTGATGTTAAAGGACTATGGGGCTTTAATGTGCGACGATCCGGTCTATGCGGAAAAAGCGAGTCGCGTATCCGCCCTCGCGAAAGACATCAGCGAGATTCTGGCGCAGCAAGACGGTTCCGCGTTATCCGCACCGGAAGGCGCGAAGATCGCATTTCATTCGCCTTGCACGCTGCAGCACGGACTGCGGATCACGGGTGTCGCCGAGCAACTGCTATCCCGTCTGGGTTTCACCCTGACACCGGTGGCCGATGCGCACCTCTGTTGCGGCTCCGCCGGTACCTACTCGCTGCTGCAGCCTGCACTGTCCAGACGGCTGCAGGCGGGCAAGATCGCCGCGCTCGAAGCCAACGGCCCGGACCTCATCGCGACGGCGAATATCGGCTGTCTGGTGCATCTGCAGGCGGCGACGGAAAGGCCGGTTCGACACTGGATCGAGGTGGTGGCTTCCGCGGTCGGTGTGGCAGAGTGACGCCTTTGCAGACGGCGTGGTCTGAGCCCAAGGTTCTTGACACCGAAGGAATCTCGGGCTACATAGCGGCGCAGAAGCGCTCGCGTGACAAGCGGCCGTTGGCGTCGGCTAGGCGTGGCGTCGGATGCTTCATGCCTGATAACAACAATCGCATCCGAATCAATACGGGTGAGTGCAACAGCGGAGGAGCAGCCATGAAACGTTTGTATTATCTGACCGCAGACCTCGACAGCACCGAACAGATTTCCGCCGACCTGCACCGTGAGGGCATCAGCGATTGGCATTTTCACGTGCTGAGCAAGGACGAAGCGGGACTGTACAAGAGACATGTGCACTCGGCCAACTTCATTCATAAATTGGACGTGGTGCGCTATGCCGAACGGGGTGCCATCATCGGCTTCATCTTGGCGCTGATCGCCACCGCTTATGTGATCATCGCCGAGCCGTTCGGTTCAGCGGTCAGCGGATTGGTTTATATGGCGATTTTCGGCTTCATCACGCTCTTCGGCGCCTGGGTCGGCGGCTTGACCGGCATCGCCACGGAGAATCAGCAGATTGCGGCCTACCATGCTGAGATCGAGGCCGGTAAATACTTGTTGTTGATCGACGTGCGGCCGACGGAGGAGGAGCAGGTCCAGCGGCTGCTGGCGACCAAACATCCCGAGGCGCAGTATCTTCGCAGCGGTCCGACATTTGTCAATCCTTTCAACCTCGTACGCTCCGCGGCCTGAAGGCGTGTTAGCCACCCGGTGTAGCCGTCGGTTGCGGCAGGATTGCGTGAGCCGGCGGTTGCCGGCACGTCACAGGCAGAACGCAGAAACTTTGATAAGATATTGCTTTGGGCTGGCTGACCGTAGTCACGCTGGTCGGCGCAAGCGCAACACCGAATGACGCAAAAGCTTTATATCGAAACCTTCGGCTGCCAGATGAACGAGTACGACACCGCAAAAATGCGGGATGTGCTCGCCGGATCTCACGGGTTTGTGGTCACCGACAATCCGGAGGAAGCCGACCTGCTGCTGCTGAACACCTGTTCGATCCGTGAGAAGGCGCAGGAAAAAGTGTTCTCCCAGTTGGGGCGCTGGCGTCCGCTGAAACTGCGCCGTCCAGACGTGGTCATCGGCGTTGGAGGGTGTGTGGCGAGCCAAGAGGGTGAGGCGCTGCAGCGCCGAGTGCCTTACGTAGACCTGGTGTTTGGGCCGCAGACGCTGCATCGGCTGCCGCGTTTGCTGGACGAAGTCCGCGCCACTCGAAAACCTGCGATCGACGTGTCGTTCCCGGCAATCGAGAAGTTCGATGCCTTGCCGGAACCGCGAGCGGAAGGGCCGAAGGCTTACGTCTCGGTGATGGAAGGCTGCAGCAAGTACTGCACCTTCTGTGTGGTGCCCTACACGCGCGGGTCTGAACTCAGCCGCCCGCTGGACGACGTCGTGAGCGAAATCGCGGCGCTGGCCGATCAGGGCGTGCGGGAAGTCAATCTGCTCGGGCAAAATGTCAATGCGTACCGGGGAACGACGGCGGATGGTGGGATCGCCGATTTCGCGTTGCTGCTGCACTATGTGGCGGCGGTCGAAGGCATCGACCGAATCCGCTTCACCACGTCACACCCGATCGAGTTCGGTGAGCCGTTGATCGAGGCGTTTGCCCAGATCCCGAAGCTGGTCGATCATCTCCACTTGCCGGTGCAGAGCGGCAGCGATCGGATCCTCGGGCTGATGAAACGCGGGCACACCCGAAGCGAATACATTGAAAAGATTGCCAAACTCAAAGCGGTGCGTCCCAACCTGAGTCTTTCATCCGACTTCATCATCGGATTTCCCGGGGAAACTGACCGCGATTTCCAGGATACGATGGATTTGATCGAGACCCTCGGTTTCGATGCTTCGTTCAGCTTCATTTACAGTCCACGTCCCGGCACGCCTGCCGCGGAGATGGCTGATACGGTACCGCTCGAAACGAAGAGGGCTCGGCTCGCCCGTTTGCAGCATCGGATACAGCAAAGGGCGGCAGCGATCTCCAGCCGCATGGTAGGCAGCCGACAGACCGTCCTGGTCGAAGGCCACTCGAAAAAAAATGCCTCCGAACTGTGCGGCCGCACTGAAAACAACCGGGTCGTCAACTTTGAAGGCCATCCCCGCTGGGTGGGCCGCCTGATGGACGTGTGGATTACCGAGGCGCTGCCCAACTCGCTGCGTGGCCGCGCGGCGGAACACTCCTTGCGGGCCGCTGTTTCCCTTTCCTTTCCGGAATCGCTGACGGCGCCAGTTGCCTAGTCATCCCAACGCTCTTCACCTGACGCTCGAGCCGGCCGACAACGATCGGCTCGCCAGCCTCTGCGGTCAGTTCGACGAACACCTGCGGCAGATCGAGCGCCGTCTGGGCGTCGAAATCGCCAACAGGGGCAATCAGTTCGAGGTGATCGGTTCCGGCAAACCGGCGACAGCGGCGGTCAAGGTGCTGCAAAGCCTGTTCGACGAAAGCCTGCATGAACCGATTACCCCCGAGCGCGTGCACGTGTCGTTACAGGAAGCGAATGTGGATGCGCTGGTCGGGGAGAGCGCGCCCCCTCCTGATGGCATCACCATCCGGACGAAGCGCTCACTGATCGCAGCCCGCGGCGCCAACCAGCAAACGTATCTTCGGAACATTCAGCTTTACGACATCAACTTCGGCATCGGGCCGGCGGGGACGGGAAAGACCTTCCTGGCGGTGGCCAGCGCGGTCGCCGCGCTGGAACGGGAAGAAGTCCGCCGCCTGATTCTGGCACGCCCGGCGGTGGAAGCGGGAGAGAAGCTCGGGTTTCTGCCCGGCGACATGGCGCAGAAGGTCGATCCCTACCTGCG
>JALORT010000164.1 GCA_025458755.1 Methylotetracoccus sp. | reverse complement strand
CAGCGGCACCCCGGCCGCCTGCTCGAACGCGACTCCGGGCGGAATTGCGACCAGTTGATCCTCGCGTGAGGCCACTCTGCCTGCCGCCGCACCCATGCCGTTCAGCGGCCGCAAACCGAAGACCCGGTCGCCGACACCAAACCTCGTGGCCTTTGAACCCGCTGCGGCAATGGTTCCTGCAAAGTCGAAACACGGCACCGCGGAGAAGCGGAAGGGGCTGATCCAGCGCAGGAACCCGCTGCGCAGTTTCCAGTCTATCGGGTTGATCGACGTCGCGGCGACGTCGACCACGACCTCGCCGTCCTTCAGCGACGGTTCCGCCAGATCGACTTCCCGTAGACTGGCCAGCCCGCTAAAGGCGTTGAACTGCATCGCTTTCATGCTATTTTGTCCTCTGGTCGGTGTGAGAGCCTCGTGATGCACCGATTGTCACACCGTTCTCCTTGTCACGCTAACTGGAGTTGACTGTCGATGAAATTTGCCATCGTTTCGGGAAGCCACCGTCCGGCCGCTCAATCCGGCAAGGTAGCCCGTTTCATCGGTTCGCACCTGAAGACGTTGAATCCCGAATACTCGACCTATGTGCTGGAATTGGGGAAGGCCGCGCTGCCCCTGTGGGAGGAGGGAATCTGGAACAAGGACCCGAAGATGCTCGGACCCTGGAAACCGATTTCCGAGGAAATCTCAGGCGCCGATGCTTTCGTCGCGATTGCCCCGGAATGGAGCGGCATGGTACCGGCTGCGTTGAAGAATTTCTTCCTGTTCGCGAGTGACGGCTGTTTGTACCACAAACCGGGATTGATCGTCGGCGTTTCGGCATCGCGAAACGGCGCCTATCCCGTCGCGGAGCTTCGCACCAGCAGCTATAAGAACACGCATGTTCAGTACATTTCGGAGCACGTGATCGTGCGCAACGTCACCGAGGTGTTGAACGAGGAGACCGCCGTTTCCGAAGAGGATTCGTTGATCCGCAAGCGCCTCGACTACTCCCTCCGCGTTTTAGCGGAATACGGCAAGGCGCTCAGGGGAGTCAGGGTCAGCGGCGTGCTGAACCGCAAGGATTTCCCATACGGGATGTGAGCTCTGAAGCGGAGCGTTCATCGCCGGGGCGCCGTTCCTCTGTTTTAATGGAGACGACTGCCTGTCGGACCGGCCGCGCCATCGTATCCCACCATCAATTTTCGCATCCCGCTGACTGAGGGAGACACTCTGATGAAACGAATCTTCAATCCGGTTCTTGCTATTTTGTTGAGCGCGACCGTTTCGGGTTGTGCGACCAACCCGATCACCGGCCGCAGCCAGGCCGCGCTCGTCAGCGATGCGCAGGCGGCACAACAATCCGGGCAAGCTTACAGCCAGTTGGTTTCGCAAGCACGCCAGCAAGGTGCGATCGATACCGACCAGCAAACCATCGCCAGGGTGCGCGGCATCACCGACCGCCTGATTCCCCAGGCGGTGCAGCTCCGGCCCGAGACACGGAACTGGCAATGGGAAGTGCATGTGATTCGGTCGAAGGAGATCAACGCGTGGTGCATGGCGGGCGGGAAGATGGCCGTGTACACCGGACTGCTGGACCAGATCAAGCCGACCGACGACGAGCTGGCGCAGGTGATGGCGCACGAGATCTCACATGCGCTGCTGTCGCATCAGGCCGAGAAGATGTCCCGCGTGCAGATGCAGAAAGCCGGGTTGCAGATCGGCGTGCTCGCCGGTGCGATGGCAGGCTACAACCTAGGCGGTGTCGCCGGCCTGGCCGATACCGCCGCGACCCTCGCGCTGCAGTTACCGAACAGCAGGGAAGCGGAAAGCGAAGCCGACAGGATCGGTATGCAGATCGCCGCGCGGGCTGGCTACAATCCCAAAGCGGCCGTGACGCTGTGGGAAAAGATGCTCGGCGCCGGCGGCTCGGGCACCCCGGAATGGTTGAGTACGCACCCCAGCCCCGAAACGCGTCTGCAGGCGATGCGCGCCCTGGCCGAGCAACAGATGCCCGTGTATGAACAGGCGGTGCGCGCACGCTGAACGCTTTCCCTGTTGCTCCCGGCTTGGATCGTGAAGTCAGCGCATGCGCCGCGCGGGGCCTTGCACTTCGGGGGCATCGCGCGGGCGACATTCTGAACGGTCAGTGCCGCCGCTTGTGGCTGCCCTTGGCCTGTTTCCGGTTCGAACCCGATCGCTGATGGGTGAAACGTCGAGACGATGTGGAATAGCGTTGCCGCGCCCTGTGGCGTGAGGTGTAGGAGTGGCGCTGACCCGAGGACTGCGGATAGAGCGTATCGCGGACACGCTCGCTCTGCTCGTTCACCGACTGGTTCCTCTGCATGATGTCACCGAATGAAGGGTCGGCGCCCAAGCCCGGTACCGGACGTTCCGGCCATTGGCGTTTCCGCGCGGTCACATCCCCGGCGGGTTCCATTTGCTCCACGGTGTCGGGTACCGTGATGCCTTGTTGCCGGCGATCCTCGTCCCGCTGGCGCAGCCATTGCCGCATTTCTTCCAGTTCGCTCAGTCCCCGCTGCTCCGCGTCATCGCCTTTGACTCCCTCCAGATCGGGCCTCAGCGCGCCAGAATCCTTCGGGACCTTACGGGGATACCAGCGCCAATCGCGGGCCTGCGTGAATCCCGACATCAGCAGCACACTGATGGACACACACAACGCGATTTTCTGCGTCGATTTCAAAATAGCCACCCTAGGCTCTATTTCAGAGCGCTATGATACGCAAATCGGCGTCCGATGAATGACTCATCGTTGGGCACCGCCACATCTCCGGCATGCAACGCTCGGCATCGTCCACCTTCGCTCGTGAAACCGTCTCATGGATACACTGCTTTATTTTCATGACCCGATGTGCAGCTGGTGCTGGGCGTTTCGCCCGGCCTGGCAAATGATTCGGGCCGGCTTGCCGTCGGACATCGCCGTTCGGCAGATCCTGGGAGGACTCGCGCCCGATGATCCCGAGCCGATGCCGGTCGAACTTCGCAACATCATTCGCCAGATTTGGGCCACGGTGCAGGAGGTCGTCCCCGGCACCGAGTTCAACTACGATTTTTGGGAACGCTGCTCGCCCCGTCGATCCACCTACCCCGCCTGTCGCGCGGTGATCGCCGCCCGTCGCCAAGGCAGTTCCTTCGAGGAAGCCATGATCCTCGCCATCCAGCGCGCCTATTATCTGCAAGCCAGAAATCCTTCGGAGGAAACCACCCTGATCGAGCTGGCCGGAGAGATCGGCATCGATCCGGCGGTGTTTTCGAATGACCTGTCCGATCCCGGCATTCACCAGGAACTGCTCGCCGAGATCGAACTCACGAGGGAACGACGCGTCCGCGGCTTCCCGGCGTTGATTCTGCAGCAGGGCGAACAGTTTCGGGACATCGCAGTGGAGTACGACGATGGAGCAATCTCTCTGGAGGACATCCTGGCCCGTCACTGAGTCGTTTTGGCCCGTTTGATGAGGCGAGCGGGCGCCGTGACCAGGACGCTCAGCCGGGCTGGGTGCCGCTCGGCCGCTTACTGGCTTTGGGGCAGGCAGATGGTCTCATCGGTCATCGCCATCGGGATGCCTTGCCAACTCAACGCACTGCGGATCATCACGCAGCCCCGCTCATCGGGCGAGCCGGCGGATTGGGCACTGATCGTCAAAGGTCCGTAGGGCACCGAGGCTCGACCCTCGTGGTAGGCGGAATGGACGGCCATCAGGCGGGCCGGTTCGATCCCTGCATCGTCCGGGACCACGGGCGTCGGCTCGGCCCTTCGTGTCAGCACGAACTGCCGGTCGGCACAGACGCGCCAGATCTCCGATACCCGCCGTGCTGGATAGGTGATCGCCAACGTACTGCATTGCTGGTCGCCGCTCACGAAGTTGACCACCGCGGCTTCGCCATTGACTAAACCATCCAGCGGAACCGCAGGCCGTTCGGACGCCACCCGCATGAGAAACTGTTCCTCGGGATTGGGCGGGGGCTCGATGTCTCGGCGGGGTTCCAGTGCTTCGGCCGTGCCGGCTCTCTCTTTGGGGGACAATCGTTCATCGCCCGAATGGGTGGGTGCTTTCGTTGCGCCAGGCCCCGATGTCGGCAAGGATTGGGACGGCTGTGCCGCTATTTTCGGTGCAGCGAGTTCTGCAGCAACGGCGCCGGTGCCAGCGCCGGTACCCCCGGGAGAACCGGGCGCAACGTCGACGACGCGGGCCGTCACTTTGTAGCGGCTGGGCGGCGGCGCATCGGCTCCGGAGTTTGTCGTTGCACATCCCGGACAGCCGGCGAGAATCGACAGCGCCAGCGCCCGGCCAAGGTGGTTGTCCACGGACAATCTCCGAAGCGCAGCTCGAGGCCAGCAGGTTGTGCACATGGTGGACACCCGCCGCCAAGTCTCCATTTTTCGCCATCCAGGCGGGACCCGGCAACTGCCCCGTGCCAGCATCGTTTGTTGCGTTCGTTGACTTCGGTCACAATACATCGAGGGATCGTCACGGCCCGTGCCGTTCCACATGCACGTCATCACTGAACCGAATCGCGCTTTTTTCGAATCATCATGCTCGACGAGTTTTTTCCGCGGGGCGTCATTCATTATTTGTTGGGGGGCTTGCTGATCGGCTCAGGTATCAGCGTGTTGTTCCTGCTGACCGGACTCATCGGCGGCACCAGCACCTTCTTCAGCTCGACGTTGTCCTTCGTGTCCAGTCAGCCATTTTTTCAGCAGCACCGTTTGGTGGCCAGCAGATTGTGGCGCCTGGTGTACGCGCTGGGATTGATGATCGGCGCCGGGCTCTACTTCGCGGCCTCCGGGGAGGCTTGGGTCACTCAGGTCAGCCATGGGCAGCTGCTGCTGGGAGGTTTGCTGATTGGTTTCGGCGCCCGCCTGGCCAAGGGCTGTACCGCCGGGCATGGTATTTGCGGACTCGCCTCACTGCAACTGCCGTCTGTTCTCGCGGTGATCACGTTCTTGCTGACCGCGATCGCTGTGGCGCAACTGGTCCAATTTATCGGGGTCGGGTAATGCGAGCGGCGACCCTGTTTGCCGCGCTGTTGAGCGGCACGATCTTCGGTTTTGGCCTCGCGCTGGCGACGATGATTCGGCCGGAAGTGGTGCTCGACTTTTTGCGCTTCCGCGACCTCGGTTTGCTGCTGGTTCTGGGCGGCGCGGTCATGGTGACGCTGATGACCTACCAACTGGCGCCGAGGCTGCTGACGAAGCCGCTGCTCGGGCCGGCGTTTGAGAAACATCACGCGGAACTGAGCGGGCGGACCTTGCTCGGCGCCGCCCTGTTCGGCATCGGCTGGGGGCTTTGCGGCGTTTGCCCGGGCCCGGCGATTGCCGGCCTCGGTGCCGGGAATTGGCCGCTGCTGCTGGCCGTGTTCGGAATTTTCGCCGGCGCCTACCTCCAGGGGCGATTCTTTCCCGGAAAATGATGGTCTTCGGCCCGGCGCGTGTTCGGGCATGATCGTGCCAGGGTACCCCCCTGGGGTGTCCAAGGCCGATCGTACGGTGAGCGGGAAGCCCATGCGCCGTCGACCCTGCGCCCTGCCGGCCCGAAACCAATGTAATTTGGTTACAATTACAGGCTGTCTCTGCATCTCGGCCGATCAACCCTCCCATTGATGTATTCCCCCGCGCTCGTCGGTCCTTCGGATCCCGACGCCGAATTCCGGCGCCTGCTGCGCGGTTACGGTCTGGCCCTGCTGTTCGTGGTCGGCGTC
>JALORT010000163.1 GCA_025458755.1 Methylotetracoccus sp. | reverse complement strand
CGAGCGGAACCCGTTCGCCGAACGCTGCCAGCAGTGCCCAGGCCGTCCAGCCCAGCAGAACCGGTAAAACACCGAATCGTCCCCGGACCCGGAACATTCGCTTGGCCGCAGCCGCCGCTGGCACGTCGACGTCGTCTCGCCTGGTGGTGGTCATCTCGGGGGGCCGTGAATTCAACCGTCAATCACACGTAAACTCGCTGCAAGAAATGAACCCGAAGCGTTGCTGTCACACATCGAAGTCCAACCTCTTACAATCGACCCGAAATCGCTGGGAAACCGCGGTTCCTGATGCCGATGTGCGGTGCTGAGCATCGACACGGACCACGGTTTTCTTCACTCGGCCAACTACCGTAGAGCTTCGTCCCCATGAATCAGCCGGATTTCCGGCTCTACTCGCGACAGGATCATGCGTTCGAAATCGACGACCTGAAGCAGGGGGCAGTTCACCTTTGGCACCTGAGCCTAGACGCCGCGGAATCGCACGCCAGGTTCGCGCCCGCCGCGCTGACTCCGGAAGAGCGGGATCGCGCCGCCCGCATCCAACGGGAGCCGATCCGACAGCGCTTCGTAAGCACGCGAATCCTGCTCAGAACGATACTCGGCGGGTATCTTCGTTGCCCGCCCGAGACGCTAACTTTTGAGCTCGGAGAGCACGGCAAGCCGCGTCTGGCCGGAACGCGGCCAGACCGTGGCCTTGTCTTCAATGTGTCCCATACGGGAAAAGAACTGGCCGTTGCGCTCGCCTTCAATGCACAACTGGGAGTCGACATCGAGACGTGGCGACCGATTGAAGACTGTTCCACTCTGGCGGCGCGTTGCCTGGCGCCGACGGAACTCGGTCACTGGGCCGGCTTGCCCGAGGCGGAGCGTCTACCGGCATTTTTCCGCCTGTGGACGCTCAAGGAGGCGTTCTGCAAAGCGGTCGGTAGGGGCCTCGCGTTGGGCTTGCAGCAGTGTGTGTTCGACTGTTCGGCACGAGAACCGGTGCTGCTCGCCTGGCCCGGACAGCACACCGAGCCGGCGCGGCAGTGGCATTTCTACGAGATTGCGAACTTGAGCTCCACCAGCGGCGCCATTGCCTCTGATCGGGCAGCGAAAAGCCTCCGGCACTTTGACTCGACGTCATTCTGTGATTGATCGTGCCCTACGCGGAGAACGCGGCGTGAGGGACGGGCGCGGCGCCCAAAGCGCCGTGCACCGGTCGGCGCATAAGCCTCACTAAGCGAAATACGACTTGATCCGCTCCACGGAATCTTGCACCGTATCTTTGAGCGCCGTCCATTTTTCTTCCGCCTCGTCCTTGACGTCATCCCAGAGATCGTCGGCCGAATCGACCCATTCGCCGATTTTGGTCTGACCCTCTTCCCATTTCGCCTGAAGCTGATCAATCTGCTGCTGCAAACGGGCCCTCCCTTCGCCTGCCGCGGCGCTCGCCTTCTCCTTCAGTTCGTCGAGCTCCGATTCCCATTCGTCGAGCTGCTGCTTGAATTTCGCGATGTATTCGTCTTTTGTCGCCATGGCAAGAACTTCCTCAGCACATTAAAACGCCACCGCGAGTGTACAGGATGACGGCGAGCATTTCGATCACGGGCCGGCTCGCGTGCAGCGACATCAGAGGGGTCGCGCTCCGGAGCAGGCGTCTCTGTTTGCATGAATCTGTTCCCGATTGAGCCCATCGAGCACGGCTGTGCACGATGTCGATGCACCCACGCACCTTCGCGGCGCAGCGGCACGTGGTCCCCGACGCGGCGTGAGCCGTTGGGTTACACTTCAGCTTCCGGCGGAAATCGAAACCGACGGAATTTCGTTTACATCAGCTGATTCAAGCTCACGCCGCGAAGCGGCTCGTCGAATGCCTTTCAAAATCCGCCGCGGTATCGCCTTCATGCTGATCGCGAGTCTGTTCTTCTCGCTGATGAATGCCTGTGTTTACGGCGCGAAGCTGAGCGATCCTACGGTGACCTCGACCACGGTGAGCTTTATTCGTGTCCTGGTCAACCTGTTGTTCCTGATAGTCCCGGCACTGGTCTACCGAAATCTCCGCGAGTTGCTCGGCGATCTGCGGCCGGCCTTGTGGTTACGCGGCCTGTTCGGCGCGTCGGCACTGATGCTGTCTTTCGCCGCGATCCAGCGCATCGGCGTCGGCGAGAGCGCATTTCTTCACTCCAGCAGCGGCGTGTTCGTCGCGCTGCTGAGCCCGGTATTTCTGCGGCAAAGCAACCATGCGTTGACCTGGCCGGCCATTCTGTGTTCGCTGTTCGGGCTGGGCTTGCTGTTCCACGCGGACCTGGATGCACCGGACCGGGTGGGTCGTGCGCTCGCGCTGGCGTCCGGCTTTCTGGCGGCGCTGGCTTATTTGATGGTAGCCCGATCGGGGCGCAGCAACTCCCCGCGCACCATCGTCTTCTACTTCTGCCTGGTCGGGATCGTCCTGCACCTCGGCTACTTCACCCAAATCGGCGCCTCCTGGCCGCATGAGCGGGAATTCTGGGCTTGGGCGCTGGGATCGGGGATCATGGCCACGGGTGCTCAACTGTACATGACGCGCGCCTATCAGCAGGCACCCGCAGCGCTGCTCGGCGCCGTGGGCTACACCGGTCCCATGTTCAGCCTCGCCTGGAGTATCGTGCTGTTCGGGCAGGTTCCGGACCGCACCGCGCTGATCGGCTGCGCATTGATACTCACCGGCGGGATCGCTCTGCCGCTGCTGAGCAGCGTCCGGCGCACCGACAGCATTGGACCGTCCGCCGCGCAGTGAACCCGCGCGGCGCCTGCCCACCCGCCAGAAATCGTCAGCGGTTTCGGCCCGGCCACCCGGCGCGCGGCGAGTCGGCCAGCGAAATAACAGGCCGCCGATTTGTCGGTGGCACGTTTTTTCCTTACTCGTTAAATTACCGGCTCGCCACTGATTCGAGCGCTCATCCACGATAGGGAGACCCATGCTGACCTTGCCCCATGAGAAAGATCTGCGCAGCCGCATTCGAGTGCTGACGCTGCTCCTGAGTCGAATCCTGAAGCAGCAGGTCGACCGCCCGGTGTACGAAACCATCCGCGAGCTGCGCCAGGGCTTCATCAGGCTTCGTGAGAAGGACGATCCGTTGAAACGGCGTCACCTGACTCGCCTGGTGCAAGAACTGGAACCGGAAGCGCTGAGCCAAATCATCCGCGCATTCAACATCTACTTCAGCCTGCTGCATGTCGCGGAAGAAGCCTTCCAGCTGCGGCAGCGGCTGCGCGAGACCAATCCGACCAGCCATCTCTGGAAAGGCTCGTTCCACGATACCCTGCTGATCTTGAAAGAGCAGAATGTCACGCCGGAAGAACTGCAGCGGCTGATGAATCACCTGTGTTACATGCCGGTGATCACGGCCCATCCGACCGAGGCGAAACGCCGTACCGTTAAAGAAGCGCTCCGCAACATCTTCTTGAGTATCGAATCATTGAATGATCCCCGCGTTCGGGGGCGGTTCCGGGACGAGGCGATCGAAACCTTGCGAGACCGCATCCAGGTCCTGTGGAAAACCGATGAGGTCAGGGACTGCAAACCGGACGTGCGGGATGAAGTCCGCGCCGGGCTGTTCTATTTTCCCATCTCGCTGTTCCAGGCCACGATCAACGTCTATCGCAATTTTGGCAAGGCGCTCCGCGACATTTACGGTCACGACGTGGCCGAGTCCTTCCAGATACCGCATTTCCTGCGATTCGGCTCGTGGATCGGCGGCGACCGGGACGGCAATCCGTTTGTGACCCCCGAAACGACCGCGCTGGCCTGGCGACTGCAGGCCCGCACGGTGCTGGAAGAGTACCTGCATCAACTGGACCGCCTGAGCAGCCAGCTTTCGTATTCCATCTCGCTGTGCCAGCCGTCCGAGGCGTTTCTGAAGAGTTTGCAAGACGACGAGGTCCGTTACTCGGAGACGGTCTTTGGTGAACGCGCCGACCGCTATCGGCAGGAGCCTTACCGCTGCAAAATCGAATACATGCGCCATCGGCTGCGCCGGAATCTGTCGCTGATCGGTCGTGCCATCGACGGCATCGAAGTCAGCCACGAGGAACCCGGCTACGCCAGCGCCCAGGCCTTTCTGAATGATCTCAATCTGATTCGTGAATCGCTGATTTCTCACGGTGACGAAGAGATTGCGCGGACCGACCTGCTGGATGTCATCCGCCTGGTCGAAACCTATGGCTTCCATCTGCTGCAGCTCGATGTCCGGCAGGAATCAGGCCGCCACGGCGAGGCCGTCGCCGAGATACTCCAATCCGCGCTTGGTGTGGACTACCCGGCGATGGATGAACAGCAGCGCCTGCTGTTGCTGAGCGACGCGATCAGCAATCCGGATGCACTCCTCTACGATACCGCACGGCTCTCGGAACGAACGCAGCAGACGCTGCGCGTGCTCCAAGTGATCGCGCACATGCGGCGGACGCTCGGTGCGGCCTGTTTCGGCAAGTACGTCATCTCAATGACCCACACCGCCAGCAACATCATGGAGGTACTGTTCCTGGCCGCCCAAACCGGTCTGGTTGGCAGACTGGCCGGCAACTGGTACTGCCATATCGGGATCAGTCCGCTGTTCGAGACGATCGAGGACCTGGAGCGGGTCGACACGGTCTTGTCGACGCTTTACCAGCTCCCGGTTTACCGCATGTTGCTGCGCGCTTCCGGTGAAGGTCAGGAGGTGATGCTCGGGTACTCCGACTCGTGCAAGGACGGGGGAATTCTTGCGGCGGCGTGGAACCTCTACGACGCGCAGAAAAAAATCATCGCGCTGTCCGAGTCGCACGGCATCCAGTGCCGGCTTTTCCACGGCCGCGGCGGGACGGTCGGCCGCGGCGGCGGCCCGACCCACGAAGCGATTCTGGCGCAACCCCCGGGCACCGTGCGGGGACAGATCAAGTTCACCGAGCAGGGCGAGGTATTGTTTTACAAGTACAACAACCTGGAGACCGCGACCTACGAGCTGACCATGGGGCTGACCGGTCTGTTGAAGGCCAGCCTGAACATGATCAGGTCTCCGGAACAGGATCGGAACGACTATCTGGGGATCATGGACGAGATCGCCGCGATCGGTGAATCCACGTACCGGGACCTCACGGAGAACACGAGAGCCTTCCTCGACTACTTTTACGAGGCGACGCCGGTGCGGGAGATCGGCATGCTGAACATCGGCTCCCGCCCCTCGCACCGCAATCAGCAGGACCGATCGAAAGCCTCGGTGCGGGCAATCGCATGGGTCTTCGCCTGGGCGCAGTCCCGTCAGACCCTGCCCGCCTGGTACGGCATCGGCACGGCACTCGAAACGTGGCGCCAAAACGATCTGTCTCGACTGGCGAAGCTGCAGAAGATGTATCAGGAATGGCCGTTTTTCCGAACATTGCTGAGCAATGCCCAGATGGCTCTGTCCAAGTCCGACATGAGTATCGCGAAGGAATACGCCGCGCTGTGCGAAGACCGGGAAGCCGGTGCCGAGGTGTACCGGCTGATCAGCGAGGAATATGCACGTGCTTCGCGGCAAATCCTGAATGTCGCAAACATCAATGTGCTGCTCGAGGAGAATCCGTCGCTGGCCATCTCGCTGCAGCGGCGGAATCCGTACCTGGACCCGTTGAATTACATCCAGGTCGTACTGCTGCGCCGGCTGCGCGGCGAGGGAGGCACTGCCCCCCGGGAGAGCCGCTGGCTCGCGCCGCTGCTGCGGTCGATCAA
>JALORT010000162.1 GCA_025458755.1 Methylotetracoccus sp. | reverse complement strand
GCCATTTCAACCCCGCAAGCGCTGGCTACAGCCCTATAACATGGGGCGGCGCTCGTTGTGCCGCTTCGGCGGTTGGGTTTTTGGCGGCACACCCGCCTGGCTCCTCTCCCGAGTCAGTCACCTGGCCGCGTTCCCGGGTTTGGAGCGGACTTTGCGCATCTTGATCGATTGGTTTCTCGATATTCCGTTCCGCGCCGATATCGCCGTGCTGGCCCCGGATGCAACCGAACGGCTACAACGCCTCCATTTCGAGCCAGGGGATGAAGTGATCCGACAAGGCGAGGAAGGCGAAACCGCGTATGTCGTCGAATCGGGCCAGCTCGAGGTTGTTCGGAACGGACGTCGTCTGGGTGAGCTCGGAGAGGGTGAATGCTTTGGGGAAATCGCACTGATGGGCGCGACTAAACGCACCGCGACGGTGCGCTGCCTGACGGCATGCGAACTGACGGTGCTGACCCGCGAAGATTTTCACGGCCTGTCAGTCGGTTCCGGTGCTTTGGCCAAAGCACTTCGAAAACAGGTCGAGGAGCGATTGCAACAGCAAGCCGCGGTCTAGGATGCTTGCTGGTCACCGGACGGCTGACGCCGCTCCTCGGTTGTTCACACTTGGCTGCTGTGTGCTGTCTGGCCGCCACTCGCTGAGGAATGCATGGACGGCGTACTCGCGGGTTTGCTGAAAATTCCTTTTTTCTCGGAGGTGGCGCCGCAAACGCTGGCTGCCCTTGCGGCGAAGTCGATTCAGAGAACTTACCCGAAGCACGCCGTCATTATCAATGAAGGCGACGAGGCGGGCCCTTTGTTCGTCATCTTGAGCGGCAGAGTCCGCGTCTTTCTCGGCGACACCTCAGGCAAGGAGGTAACGCTGTCCGTGCAGGAACGCGGCTCCTATTTCGGTGAGTTGTCGCTGTTGGATGACGAACCCCGCTCGGCATCGGTGATGACGCTCGACAAGACCGTATGCGGCGTGATTGCGAAGGCGGAATTCCGCCAATGGCTGACGGAGCATCCGGACGTGGCTCCCTCGTTGCTCAAAGGGCTGACGCGACGAGTGCGAGTCTTGACCGAGAGCGTACGGGGACTCGCTCTCTGCGATGTATACGGACGCTTGAGCCGCCTGCTGTGCGAATTGGCCGACCAGGGCTCGGAGCCCCCGCGCATTCCGGATCGCCCTAGCCACCAGGAACTGGCCAACCGCATCGGCTCGTCGCGGGAAATGGTCAGCAAGATCATGAAAGACCTCGTGAACGGAGGCTATGTGGTGCTGGAGGGCCGGTCGCTGACGATTCAGCGCAAGCTGCCCGCGTTTTGGTAATGCCGAGAAAAATGCGCCCCGCGGGGGAACGGGCCGGCGATCACAGCAAACCCACTTTCAGTGCGAACTTCTCCACGCCGTAACAGATCACCCTCTCGAAGCCGTGGGCCAGGGTGCCGCTGCGTTGATATCCCGGTTGCAGCTGGGAAAGCAACGCATCCCGCTCGACTCCGGTGAAAAGCGCCTCCAGGTAGTCGAACGAAACGATGTACATACTGCCGCTCAGATAATGATCGGTACGCGACACGCCGAACAGCCGGCAGGCGGCTTCGATCGCGCGCTGCTCCGCCTGAAAATTTTCGCTGGTCTCGTCTTCGTGGACCCACCATTTTTTGCTGCAGACCATCGCCAATGACTTGTCGTGGAAAAGCCTGGTCAGAAGGGCGTGATGCGTCACTAAACCTTGATAGAGTTCCTTTCTCCAGCTCGCTGCGCTCTCCGGGCTGTGGTGCGCGCTTTTCTTGGTATGCAGTTTGGTCAGGGTCAGCGGCTTGATTCCTTGCGTCGATAGCTGATCGAAGATGAATAGAAACGGGTAGATATCAAGACCCCGATTCTCCAGAACGAAGACCTTGCAGTGCTGTGGTCCGAACTCCCGGTGCAGGTTCGGGATGAAATGGGCATTGCTTTCAGGGAGTGTCACGTAAAGAGGGGTACCCGGGCCGATCAGTGGTTTCAGCGCGGTCCGGAATTCCTCCCAAAGGTCAAGGTGAAACAAATGCAGGCAGATGACGTTGAGGTCCTGCGTTTTGGCGGAAGTCCTTTCTCGCTGACTCTGTCGGGAGATTTCCACGGCGAACGTGGAGGGGGGGAGGGAGTCGATGATCAGCGCCGGCGTGTCCGCCGGCCGGCGTCGGAACCGCATCGAGAGGCGTGCCGCACTGTCGATCACGCGGGACAACACGCGGAGGGGCGCCATGAACTCCCAAGACTTGGAACGGAACAGCGTCAACAGCACGACCGCGAGCTCAGTGGGTGTGGACCCGCCGGTGATCTGAGGATCGCGTTGGATGCCCCGGAGCCTCCGGGTCCAGCGCCAGGAACGGGAACTCAGCACTTCCCGTATCGCCGTGCTCAGAACGTCGTTTACCTGATCGATCTCGCAGGCGGCCTCGGCGTGTCGTTCTCTCCAGTGCTTGGTCTGCGCGTATTGCTCCAGGAAAAGGTGGAGCGGATGCTGCCGGGCGTTCGGATTCAGAGTCACCGGGAGGGTGATCGTGTCCGGGACAGTGTCCGCTCGCGGCTCAGAGCGAGGCGCCGCTGCCGCCTGGTGTTCCGCGAGCATCTGGGAAAACAGGTGTTCATAGGCGGCCGCTTGGACGTCGAGGGAGTAACGCTCGGCCATCTTGCGCCGCGCCGCGGAAGCCATGGCCGCGGCGGTTTGTTGCTGGATCAGGAGTTCCAAGACGGCCTGGGCCATCTCCCGGGTGCTGAACGGTGTAATGAGACGCCCATCGATGCGGTCATCGATCACATCCGGAATGCCGCCGATCGCAAAGGCAACCACCGGTGTGCCGCAGGCCATCGCTTCGACCAGGATATTCGGCAAATTGTCTTCGCGCGAGGGCAAGATCAACAGGTCCGCAGCGCTGTAAATCAGCGCCAGCCGGGAGTCATTTTGCACCGTGCCCAAGTTCAACAGCGGAACACCGGCATCGGCCAGAGCGTCGGTTTCTTTGCCGAACGCCAGCAGACGGATCTGCTCCCGATTCACTAGGCCGGCGATGCGTGGTTCTTGCGCCAAAGCCTTCCATGCTTCTAGCAGGAGATCGAAGCCTTTGCGCTGTTCGCGATGATTTTCCGCGCCGAGCAACAGGGTCTTGACACTGGGATCAATGCCCAGCAGCGTCTTGGCGCTGGATTTTTCGGTTGGCCGAAACAGGTCGGTTTCCAACCCATTCGGGATCTGGAACACCCGGTCGGCTCCGAACAGCCCGCTGTCTTGCGCACAGCCGGCCAGCCAGCGGCTGGGGGCGACGGCGGTGTAATGGACCCCGCGCAGCAACTCCCGTTTTTGTGCCAAGGTCCAGCGCGGGAGTTCCAGAAGGTCGTCGTGCAACTGCGGGCACGGCGAGCATTGTGCGCGGTACCGATCGCACCCGGCGGAATAGTGGCAGCCACCTGTCAAAGCCCCCATGTCGTGCAGGGTATGGATCACGGGTCGGCCGAGGCGAATGATGTCGGCCAGGGTGTGCGGTGCCAGGAAATTTGCGACCCAGTGCAGGTTGAGAATGTCGAATCGCCCCAGTAAATTTTGATCGGCGAAGCTGTAACCGGCTACCTGAGCCGAAAAAAAGGTATTCGAAACCGGTGTTCGGCGCGGGCCGATATAGGCTTGCTGCAGCGAGTCGTTCGCACCTAATGCAAGACTCTGGTCGGGGCTTCGGGGCGGTGACGGAATGACGCCGACACCGCCGATCGCGCGACGTTGCTCCAGCGAGATTAGCTTTGCCTCGTGGCCGCGTGCGTTCAATCCGGCGACGAGTCGGCGCGTGGCGCGCACCGCTCCGCCCCTGCCAACTCCTTCCGTGCTGATAACGCCGATTTTTAATGTTCTCATAGTTCAGGGAAGCTAGCGTTGCGGTGGGATAGCGCGATAGGACGCGACCGCATGTCCAATCGCAGGTGGCTTGTCGGGCCCGCAGAGCGTAATGGAATGGACGGTATTATCCCGCACCCCTCTTCCACTGTCGCCCGGATGTTGGCTGTCCGCCATGCCAACGAACAGCCTGTGGACGGGTCGCGATCAAAGGCGATGCACACCGGCCTAGGGCCGAAGCCTTGAGCTTGGCTGATCAGCATTGATGGTGGTTTAGTTCCGGCGCAATGAGCTTTCCGTGACGGTTGACACCACCCGTCCCACGGGGCATCCTCGATCGCCGATGGGCGGCAGCGCCCATTGAAATTCCAATCCTTTGTATGCGGGCACGACTGTCGGCAGCGCAGCCCCCGACCTCGAACGCAACCGGTAACACACCCCCACGAAAAGTGCGAGGAATGTATCGAGAATGCTTGGGGCCCACGTGGGCGTCGCGGTGATGGCCGGCGACGGCGTGGCGCAGGGCACGACGCCAGCCGGTCCTGACTTCGGCGAAGCTCAGATGCGGAAGGCCAAACACGTGGATGCGTCCGTGTTCCGTAGCGTGGAGCGCCTGCTATCGCTGCAGGACTCGCTGCGGTTGATCGTCGTCGCGCGCTAAAGCGTCACGGCCCAAAGCTGCGAGGGCCGTCGGTACGCTCGCGGCGTGGGCAGGCACGAGGCCGCGCCGGTGGGCGCCGGCATGATGCATGCTTCGGCAATGGCGATCATTGATGGCTTCGTCTCGCACCGCCAACGCATCATCGTTCCGCGAGGCGCTTTCGAGGTACGCGCGGCCAATAAGCTATTGCATGGCGCCGGATTCAGCGTCGCCCGTAACCACCATCTGAACGAAGGCACTGTGAAGGGCGTCGTTGCCAGCACGGACAGTGTGAAATAAGGTGCCTAGGACTTTGCCATGCCGATAAAAGGCGCGCTGACCCTTTTTTTATATCTTGTGACCGTCGTTGCGCTGCCCCTTCTCGCGGTGGGAGCGTCCGGTCGGCAGATCGCGCCGTTCTTCACGCTCCCTCCGCGGACACAGTTGATGGCGCCTGAGCCGTTTTCGTGGCCAGCCTTCTGGCTGGTTACCCTCATCATCGTCGTGAGTCTCGCGCCATTCCTGCAAAAGATCAGTCGGACCGCCGGCCCACGCCGAACGTCCATGCGATATCGTGGATCGTTTCCTGGCTTCGGATGGTTGGGACTCGTATTGATAGGCGTCACATGGGTTGTCGCGTGGAACCGCTTCCCTTGGGCCTCTTCGTTGCAACGCTTAACCTTCACGCCGCTGTGGCTCGGCTACATCGTGGTCGTCAACGCGTTGATCGTGACGCGCTCCGGCGCCTGCCCAATGATCTCGGAAACGCGGTTGTTTATCACGCTGTTTCCACTCAGCGCCGTCTTCTGGTGGAGCTTCGAATATCTGAACCGCTTTGTGAACAATTGGTATTACCCGGATACGCAGTCTCTCGGCGCCGGGCAATACGTTCTGGAAGTCACCCTGCCGTTCAGCACCGTGTTGCCGGCCGTTTACAGCACGGCGGTTTGGCTCGCGACGTTTCCCCGTCTGGCTCGCGGTCTGGAGCGTTTCCTCGCCCCGCGACCGGCGGTGGCGACGGGGAAGCCATTCGTCATGCTCGCAGTGGCGGCTTTGCTGCTCGTGAGCACGGCGACCCGCCCGACCCTGCTTTTCCCGCTGGTGTGGATCGCTCCCCCGCTGCTGATGGCGGGATTGCAGCAGCTTCTTTTCGGCCACTCGCTGTTACACCGCGCCCTCGCCTCCGGTGATTTCAGACTTCTATGGTACTTCGCTCTG
>JALORT010000161.1 GCA_025458755.1 Methylotetracoccus sp. | reverse complement strand
AGGCCACCAGCAACACCGCGACGCACAACGTGTAGACCGCGATGCCCAGTCCTTGCTCGAATAGGTAGGCCGTCACCGTGCTCAGAAACGCGAGATAGACGACCAGATAGAGGTCGCGTCGATTTGACAGTTCCAACACCTTGAGGCCGGTGCCGATGAGCAGAAGCGAAGCGGCCGCTTCCGGTCCGTGGAACTTGTGAAAATGCGAATAGACCAGCACGCCTCCGAAGACTGTCAGGACAAACAGCACGGCTTTGCTGGGCTTCGGAGCCAGGCGATACAGCGCTGCGACCCGCCAGCTGCAAGCGATGATCAGGAAGCCGAGAACATCGAGCGGCAGGTGAGGTGCCTGCGGCAGCGCCACCAGAACCATGGCCGTGCACAACGGGGGCACGGTTCTTTCGAGATCTGCGCGCGGGAGCGGGGAGGGTTTCACTAACCGAACAACGCCAGCGCCGCGAGGCAACGGTGCCGGTGCGCCTCGCCCGATCCCGTCGCGATCATGGCGCCGGGCAGCCGCAGGCTGTAGGGTGTGCCGGCGCGGTCCGCCTCCAACACCCACCGGCACAGTAAGGAAAGACGCGTTTCAATGTCGGCAGCCGGTGTCTGCTGCCAATCCAACTCTGCGGCGGCGCCTTCGCCGCCGACGTACTGTTTGACCTGCGCCGCCTGCCCTTTGGCGATACCTTTCCAATGTATCCGTCGCAGCGGATCGCCCGGCCGATATCCGACGAAGCCGAAAAAGTCGTCATCCCCCGCGGCTGGCCCACGCGCGACCTCGGCCCCGGCGGACGCTGGAGGTCGGGCGACAACCTCCTCAGAAGGACATGGATAAACCAGCAGGCGGTGCTCCAGGTTCAACGGCGACCAGGCGTGGAACAGGCCCAACGGGTAGGCCGTGCTGACGGTCATCGTCGTCAGCGGCAGCCAACCGCGTCCCCGGGTCGGTACGGGAAGCTTCACGGTCGCGGTCGATTCCGCCGGGAGCTCGAAATCGACGCCCTCCACCGCGTCACGGCATCGCGCGTGCAAACCGAGACGAGCGCGCCGCGACGGGTTGTCGAACTGCAGTGCGAACAGCGCCTGCCCGCCATCGAAGACCGGTGCGGATCGTCCGGCCCTGATGCGGAGGCCGGCCAGGTTGCGGAACGCATGCACCGCGGACAGCGCGGCGATACCGACCAGCAGGAAGGTCAGGAGAAAGGTCAGGCTGTTGCCGTAGTTGATCGCGATCAGAAACTGCACGGTCAGCAACAGCGCCAAGCCGAGGCCGCGGCGATTGGGCAGAATGAAGATGCGGCGATGCGTCAGCGGGATTGGCGCTGCGGCCGCGCGTTCGCCGCGGAACCATCGGCGCAGCCCCAGCCGCTCACGCAACCTGCGGCGTGCGTCCCCGAAGAGATGGCCGGCAATCCCGCTTCCTCGCATGGCCCTCACGGGATGGGCACATCGCGGAGCAGCGGTTCCACCGCCTCGGCGGCGCCGGCGGCGCCGCTGTCCGACCGCAAGCGGTGTGCGGCAACTGCCGGCAGAACCGCCTGCACATCTTCAGGAATAACGGCATCGCGTCCTTCCATCAGACACCACGCCTTCGCGGCGTGCAGCAGGCCCAAGGCGGCGCGGGGCGACAGCCCGTTCCGATAGTTCGTCGATTCGCGGCTGCAGCGGATCAGCGCCTGCAGGTAGTCAATCAGCGCGGGTGACGTATGAATGTGGCGCACCTCCGCCTGCAGCCGGAGCAAATGATCCTTCGGCAAGCTGACCCGCAGTTCGGAAAGCAGACGGCGCCGGTCCTCTCCCAGCAGCAATTCCCGTTCGGCGCGGGCGTCCGGGTAGCCCAGTTCGATCCGCATCAGAAACCGGTCGAGCTGTGATTCCGGCAGCGGAAAAGTGCCGATCTGGGTGTAAGGGTTCTGGGTCGCAATCACGAAGAACGGCTGTGGCAACGGTCGTGTTTCGCCTTCGACGGTCACCTGACGTTCCTCCATGGCTTCCAGCAAGGCGCTTTGCGCGCGCGGCGTCGAGCGGTTGATTTCGTCGGCCAGGACCATCGAATGAAAGATCGGGCCGGGATGAAAGCGAAAGCTGCGGGTGTCGGTATCATAGATCGACGATCCGACGACATCCGCCGGCAGCAGATCGCTGGTAAACTGGATGCGCTGGTAATCCAGATCCAACAGATTAGCCAGCGTATGCGCCAATGTGGTCTTGCCCACGCCCGGCACGTCTTCGATCAGCAGGTGTCCGCGCGCCAGCAGGCAGCAGACGCTGAGGCGGATCGGCCGTTCCTTGCCGAGAATGACGGTGCTGGCCGTTTCCAGCAGACGGGAAAGACGCGGATGCATCACAGCTTGCGATCGGAACTGGACCTCGGTTGTTCTGATGGCTAATTGATTTTTTGGGGGGGAACACAACGCCGCAGTAGGAGGCGCTCGCTCCAAGCGTGCCGCCGCTTAGCGCTGGCCTGCAGTTTGGTCGCATTGAGGCGGTGCTTTGCGATGTCTGTTGTCGGACCTCCCCGCATAAGGATAGATGAGAAATGGCGGTATCCGTTCCCACGCGTGACGCCGCCCCGTGGCCTGCAACCGGAGTGTCAGTGTGGCGGCGCCCACTCCGGACTTGCTAACGCAACAGCCATTTCTGCAGCCATCGCTGGATGCCGCGTCCATACGGCGGATACATCAGCTTCATCGAGTTCAGCTTGCCTTTGACCAGCACCGATTTGGCTTTGGAAAAGGTCAGGAAGCCCTCGCGGCCGTGATACTGCCCCATCCCGGACGGTCCGACGCCGCCGAACGGCAGGTCGGCGGGCGCCGAAATTTCCAGATCTTGAAGCATGGGACACCTCTCTGCACGGCGAGGCTGCGAGGCGACAGAGTCCAACGGATCGCTGTCACGGTCAACGGCGATCACATTGACCCGTGGTTTCCGGTTACGTCCATTGACAACACCGCGGTGCGGGCGCATCGTCTGTCCGACAACCCGTGAGCGGTTCGTGTCGCGTCAACCTATCCCCCCATGGCCGGATGAGGATGTTCTCCACCGCCTTGATCAGCATCGTGCTGGCGTATGGCCTGCTGCTTGCCGCGGCGTGCGGCTTCCAGAGCCGCCTCGTCTATTTTCCGCTGGTCGGGCGCAACGAGACGCTGACGCCCGCCGCGTTGCACCTCCCGTTCGAAGAGGTTCAGATCGCGACCGCCGACGGCGAAACGCTGCACGGCTGGTTCGTTCCGACCCCGGAAACGCGCGGTACGGTGCTCCTGTTTCACGGCAACGCGGGCAACATCACCCACCGGGTGAGCTGGCTGCCTATGTTTCGTCAGCTGCGCCTGGATGCGCTGCTGTTCGATTACCGCGGCTACGGCGCCTCGACCGGTACACCCACGGAGGCCGGTACCTACGCCGATGCGGAGGCCGCCTGGCACCATCTGACCGAATCGCGCAAGATACCTGCCGAGCGGATCGTGCTGCTCGGTGAGTCGTTGGGCGGAGCCATTGCCGCCCATCTCGCAGCGCGGCAAACTCCGGGGGCATTGGTGCTGCATTCAGCGTTCACCTCGGTGCCGGATCTTGCCGGCGAGATCTACCCGTTTCTCCCGGTCAGGCTGCTGGCGCGTTTTCAGTATGACACCCTGGCGGCGGTTTCAGCCGTGCGTTGCCCGGTGCTGGTGGTGCACAGCCGGGACGACGACATCGTCCCGTTCTCGCACGGGCAGCGTCTGTTCGATGCGGCACCCGAGCCGAAGGCGTTCATCGAGCTGACGGGTTCGCACAACTCGGGGTTTCTGTTCATGCGCGCCGCCTGGGTCCGGGCCTTCGACGGATTTCTCAGGCGTCATGTCGCTGCATCGTCAAATCCCCGATCAATGCCGGCGCGGGCTTCGCCATCCGGTCCTGCCACCGCATCTCCCGGATGATCAACGGGTCCTTTGTCCCGCGCCGAGGGGCAGGTGACGGCCAAGCGCAACAGACAGGCGGGAAACCGCCAAATGAAATAAGCGACGAGATCGAAGGGCCGGTCCACGGTTCGGCCTAGATTCAGGCTTGCCGCGGCGTCTCTGCGGTTTCGCTCGGAGTGCTCCAGTCCACGCCCGCGTACACCTCTGCCAGTTCGACTTCAACCCCGCCAGCGCACGGCAGCGGCAGCCGCGCAGCAGGGCCTTCGTACATCTCCGGTTGCCAATCCTGCTCGCGCAGGCGCAGAGTCGCGGCGATGCGGTCCTGCTCGACTAGCAGGTAGCCCTGCAGGCTCTCGACTTGCGTGTAGGCGATCAACTTCTCGCGCGTGTCGGCACCGCGGGTCGAGTCCGACAACACTTCCACCAGCAGGCACGGGCGTTCCCGGTAATGGCTGTGACTGTCGCGCGGGTCGCAGCAGACCATCAGGTCGGGGTAGTAGAACAAGTCTTCCCGATGCAATGGGATGTGCAGCTTCACGTCGGCGAAGAAGACTTGGCAAGGGCCGCTCCGAAGCCGACTGTGAAACAGCGCAAACAGATTTCCGGCAATCCGATTGTGCCGCACGCTGGTGCTGGCCATCGCATAATAGACGCGGCCGGCAACGTATTCACGTTTGACCGGGGAGGCCTCCTCGGTCGCCAAGTAGTCTTCGACCGAGATCCAGTCTCGGGGTCGGGGGATCGCGTTCATGGACTGACCACACTTCGCTTGAAATGACTCGCCGCATTCGGCAGCCGCGTGCTGATCCACGCGAACGGCAGCATCGCCACGGGCACCATGCAACGCATGCCGTAGCCAACTCCCATCGCATCGCCCGGCGACGTCACGTCGCGCATCACCAGCGTTTCGGCTGGAATCCCGGCGGGTTCTTCACCTCCATCAGTTCGTCACCCACCGCCAGCACTAGAAAACCGCTCTTCATCGCGTAGTTCAGTACGCTGTCCTCGACCGCCAGCATCGCCAGGATGCCCACCACCGGCAGCTCCCGGTATTCCGGAAAGAACTCCCGAAAAACGGGGATATCGTCCACGAAGCGGTCGACGTCGGCACTGGTCAAAGTCGCCTTGGTGCTGTTCAATCCCGCCAAGTCGGTCATCACCGCCACCGCATCGAATTCCTTGACCCGGCCGTCCGCCAAGCGCCGTTTCCGGCGTATCCCGAGGTCCATGATGTCGCGTCCGAGCATGTCCCGCAGGATGCGCGGCAGGGTGGGGTAGACCAAGTCCTCCACCACACTCCCCAGCTTGTTGGCCAGATCTCCCCATTGGCGGTTCATGGCGCAAATCTGCTGGCGGTTTTCCTCCTTGTAATCGCGCATCTCGTCCGTGTTGAATGCCTACGTATCCTCGCGGTACAGACGCATCTCCTCCTTGAATTCGCGCAGTTCCGCCTCGGTACGGAGTTGGGAGTTGTAGGCCTTGTTGAATTCAATGCCGACGCTGGTGACGAAGTTCGCCAGCGCCTCTTCCAGGCGGTCGACCCGTTCGATCACCGTGGACACGACAGCAATATCCCCAGCCACTTAGACCCACGCCGATCGTACCGCGGCCCGGCCGCCCCATGCACGCCCGAACAAGAAAACCGATCGTCGGTTCCCCGGGGGCGGTTGTATCATTTCGAACCGGAGATGTTGGGTTGCGGAGTACCGCAGCCCAACCTAGTGGGCCCGGCATGGGCCAAGACTTGCAACCTGAAACGAGGTTGCCTGATCTTGCTACGATGCCGGTTCATTCTGCACGTGGGCACAGGCTCAATCCTCACAGCCGAATATTGCTGCTCCCACGTCCGGCGTGG